>CAMFFG010000023.1 GCA_945949655.1 uncultured Peptococcaceae bacterium | reverse complement strand
CCGTTACAGCGCGGCGAAACAATTCCAGATGGTGATCATATCTATACACCGCAGGATGTTCTGGGTGCGCCGCGGCGCGGTCTAAAGCTGACCTATGCCACCGATTGCCGTCCAAGTCCGGAACTGGTGGAACTGGCACAGGACAGTGATCTGTTTGTGGCAGAAGGATTGTACGGCGATCCGGAAAAACAGGCCGGTGCAGCGGAAAAAGGACACATGGTCTATGCAGAGGCAGCTACTATGGCCAGTCAGGCTCAAGTAAAAGAACTGTGGCTGACGCATTACAGCCCGGCGATGCTGGAGCCAGAGGAATATCTGTCCGTGGCACAGAGTATTTTTCCCAATAGTCGCTGCGGAACCAACCTGATGTCCGCCACATTGCATTTTACAGAATAGATAATATTGCTCTGTGAATTTTTTCATGGAGCTTTTTTCGTGGAAGGAATTTGCCGATTGAAAAGAGAAAGAAACGGGTACATATAATAAAGCTGAACGATAAAGGAGACGAAATAGATGCACAATACAAGAAAAATTCAGGAAGACTTAATTTATGTAGGCGGCAATGACAGAAGATTAGCATTATTTGAAAACCATTATCCAATTCCGAGAGGTGTATCTTACAATTCTTATTTACTGTTGGATGAGAAAACGGTGCTGTTGGATACTGCCGATGCCGCTGTCTCAGAACTCTTTTTTGAAAATGTAGCCTATGCGTTGGGCGGACGACAGCTGGATTATATTATCGTAAATCATATGGAGCCGGACCATTGCGCAAATCTGGGCCGTTTGCTGGAAACCTATCCAGATGCCACTGTGATTTGTAATGCAAAAACATTGGGGATGATTCAGCAGTTCTTTCACAAAAATATAGAAGATCGTGCCATGGTTATCAAAGAAGGGGATACATTCTCCGCAGGGAAACATGTGTTTACCTTTGTGATGGCACCGATGGTACACTGGCCGGAAGCCATGGTGAGTTACGATACCACCGACAAGATTTTATTCTCTGCCGATGCGTTTGGCACATGGGGTGCATTGAATGGAAATCTTTTTAATGATGATGTAAACTTTGATCGCGACTGGCTGGATGATGCTAGACGGTATTATACCAACATTGTGGGCAAATATGGTTCTCAGGTGCAGGCTTTGCTGAAAAAGGCAGCTGATCTGGAAATCCGCATGATCTGCCCGCTGCATGGCCCAATCATTCGTAGCGATTTTGGCTATTTCCTGGATAAATATCAGAAATGGAGTACCTATGAGCCGGAAGATCAGGCTGTTATGATCGCCTATGGCACCATCTATGGCGGCACAGCCAATGCGGCTGAAATTCTGGCCAACAAACTGGCAGAGCGCGGCGTCAAAAATATTGTCATGTATGACACATCTGCCACCCATTCTTCCTATATCTTAGCCGATGCATTCCGTTGCAGCCATCTGGTATTTGCCAGCTCCACCTATAACAACGGCATTTTCTCCAGTATGGAACATCTGCTGCACGAACTGAAAGCACATAATCTGTCCAACCGTACAGTGGCGCTGATTCAGAACGGCACCTGGGGACCAAATGCCGGGAAACAGATGAAAGAAATGCTGGAAGGTATGAAAAACATGACGATCCTGGAAAACATGGTTACGTTTAAGTCCAGATTGCAGGAAGAACAGAACACTGATCTGGATGCATTGGCAGATGCCATTGTAGCCTCCATGAAATAACTGCGCAAAAGCTGTTTAAAGTAAGGAATATGCTGGTAAAATAATAATATAACAATAAAGGAGTGATAGATGATGGATAAATATGAATGCCCATGCGGATACATTTACGATCCGGCTGATGGTGATGCCGAAGCTGGTATTGCGCCAGGCACTGCCTTTGCTGATCTGCCGGAAGACTGGGTTTGCCCATTGTGCGGTTTAAGCAAGAGCGAATTCTATAAACATTAAGCGTTTATCTTGTGATTATACCAGGATAGAATCTTTTGTTTATAAAAAAAGAATTGACGACCGGGAGAAATTATGCTATACTCTGTATTGTTCACACGGGGGTATAGCTCAGCTGGGAGAGCGCTTGAATGGCATTCAAGAGGCCAGCGGTTCGATCCCGCTTATCTCCACCAGAATGCGAAAGACTTTGAAACTACATGTTTCAAGGTCTTTCTTTTTTACCATGGAAAGTGAATTGCAAAACCTGGGCAATGAAATAATATGCCTGCTTTTATAAAATTTTTGTGGAGCAGTATAGTCCGCAATAAATCAGAAGCGATCTATCAGAATCTTGAAATCCTGAGATTTCAGGATTTTTTATATGCTTGTTGCTTCATATTTGGAATACAGCTTAAATGTTTGCGCAGGGGATGTTGTCCTTATGCGTTTTAAAAATTGATTATAAATTTTATTCAGACCACGCAATAAAAACTCCTTTTGCAGCATTATATAAGTAGAACAGGAGGAAGGTTATGTTAGCATTTATCATGACTGTGCCACCCAGCCGATCAGAAAGACAGGATGGTGTGATAGAAAACTATATTGCCAAAATTGCTGCGGGCGATCAGGAGACTTTGACATTATTATATCAGCAGACCAGTGCAGCTGTTTATGGTTTTGCTCTGTCCATTCTAAAAAATAAGCAGGATGCAGAGGATGTTTTACAGGATACCTATATTCAGATTTGGAATGCAGCTGGCGGCTACACGCCTAAGGGAAAACCTCTGGCCTGGATTTTTACGATTACCCGGAATCTGGCCCTGATGCGCATCAGAGAGCAATCCCGAACGGTGACAATAGAGCCTGAAAGCTGGCAGAGCTTATTTGCCGATGAACCTGCGGTCACTTCTGAAGATCAGCTGGTGCTGGCCTCCCTGATGGAGACTCTATCTGACCAGGAACGGCAGATCGTGGTGCTGCATGCCATGACAGGATTAAAACATCGGGAAATTGCAGAATTACTAAACCTGCGGTTACCCACGGTACTTTCTAAGTACAATCGTGCCCTGAAAAAGCTTCGCAATGTGCTGAAGGAGGACAATTGATATGACGGATTATGAACTGGAACAACGTATCTGCACGGCGGTGGAACATGCTACGCCAGATCGGCTGGACAAGATTCTTTCTTCCTGTAATCAACAAAATACACGCACCTGCACACCTGTGTGCAAAGAAACGCGTGCAGATGGGCAGGCGGAAGGAGCTATTATGGATATGTTAGAACGGAAGCATAAAAATTTCAGATGGGGAAGCGCAAGAAAGAGCCTTGCATCGATTGTAGCACTGGCGGCTATGTTTGTATTGTATAGTCGCGGCAGCAATCTGTGCACGGTACCGGCGGTGGATTCGGTAATTATGCTGGATGTAAATCCAAGCCTGTCTCTGTCTGTGGATGCCGAGGAGAATGTGTTGTCGGTGGAGGCGCTGAACGGCGATGCAGAAAAGGTTTTGGGAAATATGGAGTTAAAAGATACTTCCCTTGAGGTGGCAGTGAATGCCATCATCGGCTCTATGCTGCAGAAGGGCTATCTGGGCGATCTGCAGAATACCATCCTGGTATCGGTGGAAAACGAAGATGCTGCCCAGGGAGAAGTATTGCAGCAAAAAGTTACGGAGGCTATTGCCAATGCTGTCCAGAACAGCTCGCTGGATGCGGCAGTACTGAGTCAGTCAATCTGTACGGATGATGCTGTTCTGGCAGCAAAGGCGGCTGAGTATCATATTTCCCTGGGCAAGGCTGTCCTGATCCAGGAGGTTATTGCGCAGGTGCCTACCTTGACTTTTGAGGATCTGGCGCCGATGTCTATTAACGAGATTGCCCTGATCACTGTTTCAAAAAACGTGTCCATTGCAACCGTAACGCAGAGCGGTGCCGCCAGTAACAAAGCATATATCTCCCAGGAGAAAGCGCTGAATGTGGTTTACAATCATGCCGGTATGACAATGGAAGATGTCATAGAAATGGAAATAGAGTTTGATAGTAAACATGGCACACTGGTTTACGAGGTGGAGTTTGAAACAGCCACAAAGGAAGGCGAATATGAGATTGATGCCGTTACAGGAGAAATCCTGAAATCCGAATTGAAAAATCGCGATAACGCCGAGGTCGGCTTTGGATATATCGGTGCTGCTGCTGCGAAGGAAACCGCCCTGGCTCATGCCGGTGTTACGGCAGGCGATATCCTGGAAATCAAGATCGAGTTGGACAGCGATGATCATATTATGATCTATCATGTGGAATTTGAGACCGGTACAAAGAAGTATGCGTACAAGATCCATGCGGTTACAGGTGCGGTTGTGACCTCTGAGGCAAAGGATCAGAAAAACGGGACCAGCAAAAATAATAGCTCCAGCGTTTCCAGTGGAAATAGCAGCTATATTGGGGAAGCTGCTGCCAAGAAAGCGGCATTGTCCCACGCTGGCGTAGCAGAAAGCAATACTGCTTATATAAAATGTTATCTGGAATATGAGGATGGAAAACCCGCTTACTATTGTGTGGAGTTCAAAGTAGATAAGACTGAATATGAGTATGAGATTGATCTGTACTCTGGCACTGTGCTGGATTGTGAGGTAGAAAACCATAGCAATTCTGAAAAGCCATAAAGATAACACACAATTATAAATATAAAATGGTGATGCTATATCTGGTTTGGCAGTGATCTCAGCATCCGGGGGACAGCTGTTAAAATGGAAGCGATATCATAAGACACCGGTGAAACAGCAGGAAACAGAAAAAAATAACAGAAAATCCCGACAGGTTGGCGCAAAAGAATGCCAGAATCTGTCGGGACTTTTATATTTTTAGAAAACAGTCATCCACAGGAAGGTGAAGCCCAGCAGTAACAGCTGCGCAACCACAATCGGTTTTAGAGAGCTGAACAGGCTGGAGTGGAAATATTCCACTGTCACGATCAGACAGAGATGGGCTGGTGAGAGCATCGTGCCTGTCAGACCGCAGATATAGGTCAGTGCCAGAGCATCCAGATTGCCAGGGCCCAGCATGGGCAGGATCAGAGGAAAGGCGATGGCAGCAAATCCCTGGGGCAGCCCGGTCAGTAAACCCATAAAAAATGCAGTCAGATAAACCACCGCACTGGCCGGGATCCCTGACGCCTGAAAGAACTGGATCAGATTATCGATGGTACCGGTGGCATAGAGCATACCCTGAAAAAACAGAATAGCCAGAATACTGTTGATGATAGGCATATTCAACGCGTCCCGAAACATGGCGAGATACTGTTTTGGCGTGTATCGCAACAGCAGGGCCAGTATGGTGACGATCAGCAGCATAGACAGCGTGGTGTTGAGATTGCAGACGGTAACCAGAAATACATTGAGCAGGATCGGGCCGATGGCCAGCAGCACGGCTTTTAGTTGTGCTGCTCGTTCATTTCCGGTTTGCGGAGTAATGGTCGCACCATCTGTCTGGAACTCTGAACCCCGCATCAGGACAACTGCACCGATAACAATGGCGGCAAAGGACAAAACAAACTGATGACTGACGATCTGACCGATGGGAATCGCCGTGAAAGATGAAGCCAGCAGCATGGAAGGCAGAATAGGATTGCTGAACTCCCACACATGGCGGAACCAGTAATTGATGGCCGTTTTCTTTTCCGGTGAGAGCTGATAAGGTTCCGCAGCTTCCTGCACCAGCGGTGCAGAAAAGATGGCGCCGCCCAAAGAAGGAAGAAAGCCCAGAAAGGCTGGCATAAACCCCAGAACGATGCGATTATCGTGGAACAGATTTCCTGCTGCCAGCGTAAAATTTTTCAGGATCCCGCTGGTGCGCAGAATATATTCCAGACACATGACCAGATATAAGGTAAATACCATATTCCAGGTAGTCCAGCTGCATACGGTACGGTAAAGTGCATTTCCAAGATGGGCGGGTGCCAGGCCGGACAGCACAAACAGTACCGCTGTAGCGGCCAGAACGGCATAACTGATATGGATTTTTTTATGCAGGAGAATGATCATAAGCGCCAGCGCCAGCAAAATCTGTAGAAGCGAATACATGATGTCGCCTTCCTTCCGTAACATGCAAAGATTAGAAACCGGTGCGATTTCTGCTATGGTGCAAGAACCGGTATCAGTAGCATTGTATACCAGAATCCCCACCGAGGTCAACGGGTATTCCGGCAACTGTTGACCCTGTAAAATACAGTTGGGAGTATTAGCTTTTTTTATCATGATTTTTTATATTTTTTTGAATTGGATGGTTGCAATTTAAAAAACAGAAGTGTATACTTAGTGCAATGACTTGTATCATAACAGGAAAAACTGTTATGATACAGAAGAAGTTTTGTCCTAGAAAGAGATGAAAAATGGAGTCTGCAGAAGAAAAGGGGAGCCCGCAATGACGGTGCATTCTGCAGAAAGTTTTCCAGGAGGTGTTGTTTTTAGTGTTAGGAGCAGATATTTTATTACATTGTTTAGAAACACATGGTGTTGATGTGGTGTTCGGTCTACCGGGTGGTGTGGTGATTCCACTGTATGACAGACTGAAATACTTTCCCAATATTAAACACATTCTGACTCGTCATGAACAGGGCGCTGCCCATGCCGCTGACGGTTATGCCAGAGCAACAGGAAAAGTAGGTGTCTGTTTTGCGACCTCAGGTCCCGGTGCAACCAATCTGGTAACCGGTATCGCTACCGCAAATATGGATTCTATCCCTATGGTATGCATCATGGGGCAGGTCGTGAAAGAACTGCTGGGGAAAGACGGTTTCCAGGAAGCCCACATGACAGGCATCTGTCAGCCAATCTGCAAGCATACCTATGCAGTGACCGATGCGGCCCAACTGCCGGATATCGTGGCAGAGGCATTTTATGTGGCAAGCACAGGCCGTCCTGGTCCTGTTGTGATTGACATTCCCAAAGACGTATTCGTGCAGGATGTGCAGGTGCCTTATGACAACGGAACAGTGCGGAACCGCATTGAAATGAAATATAAGCCATGTCAGGTAAACAAAGAACAGGTGCTGCGGGTAGCCCAGTATCTGAAAAATGCAGAAAAACCGATGCTGATCGTGGGCGGCGGGGTGAACAACCGTCTGGCCAACCGCGATATCATCTACAGCATTGCCCAGAAAGCAGACATGCCAGTGTCCACCACGCTGATGGGCCGGGGCGTGTTCCCTGCCGGCAACCTCTACGACCTGGGCATGCCGGGGATGCATGGCACAGTGGAAGCCAACTATACAGTACAGCATTGCGACTGCCTGCTGGCAGTAGGGATGCGTTTTGACGACCGAGTGACCAGTAATGTGAGCAGCTTTGCACCCAATGCCAAGATGATCATTCATGTGGATATTGATGCGGCAGAGATCGGCAAAACCGTAACACCGGATTTCCCGCTGGTTGCCGACAGTGCTGATTTCCTGGATGCTCTGCTGGAAGTTCTGCCGCAGTGTGAACACAAAGCGTGGATGGAAGAAGTACAGCAGAGCCGTTATGAAGTTCAGTCGCCGGAAGGCAGTGTGCTGCCGCCGAAAGAAACCTTTGCTTTCATCGACAAATATGTGGATGACAATACCATTGTTGTGACCGATGTCGGTCAGCATCAGATGTGGGCGGCACTGTTCCTCAATGTGGCAGGACCACGGCAGTTTATCACTTCTGGCGGTTTAGGAACTATGGGCTTCGGGTTCCCGGCAGCCATCGGCGCACAGTTTGGGTATCCGGATCGCAATGTGATTCTGATCACCGGCGACGGCAGCTTCCAGATGAACATGCAGGAACTGGCCATCATGAAAAAATTCAAGCTGCCGATCAAGATCTGCCTGATGAATAATGGTTTCCTGGGCATGGTACACCAGTGGCAGAAAATGTTCTACAATGAGAACTATTCCGAAACCATTCTGGACAGCGCCCCAGATTGGGCCAAACTGGCTGATGCCTATGGCATCAACTATATGCGCATTGACACACTGGAACAGTGTGACGATAAACTGGCTGCTGCATTGACCTCCAGCGAAGGATGGTTTATTGACTTCCGAATCGATGCAAATGCCGATGTATATCCAATGGTACCAGCTGGCAAAGGGCTGGATGATATTGTAGTGGGGGAGTAATGATATGAAGCATAAGGTAGCAGTTTTAGTAGAAAATAATCCTGGTGTACTGGCAAAAGTATCGAATCTGTTCTCCAGAAGAGGATACAACATTGACAGCCTGGTGGTAAGTGATACCGAGGATAAAACCATTTCCAGAATGACCATCGTGGTAGATGGAGACGAAAAAACCATCGAGCAGGTGACCAAACAGCTGCACAAGCTGGTGGATGTGATCAAGGTAAACGATCTGACCAACGATGACACCGTATGCCGCCAGTTGCTGCTGGTGCGGGTAGCGGCCGACCGGGAGACCAGAGGCGAGATTATTCAGCTGATGGATATTTTCCGGGCCAGAATTATCGACATTGGCCGTCGTTCGCTGATCATCGAAGCAACTGGCGATGAATCCAAAATTGAGGCAATTCTGAAATCGCTGCAGCCCTTTGGGATTCAGGAGATCGTGAAAACCGGAATCTCGGCCATGGTACGCAGTCCTAAAGATAAATAATCAGGAAACCGGTTTTCCCTTTTGGGAACATTCCTAAGACAGAGGAGTTCTGCAGCTGGCCCATCGCTGGTAAAAACACGTGCCGTCAGGTCGCTGCGTGTCAGGTTAGGCGGAAACAAAAGCAATTTTGTTTACACATAAATTTTAATTTTTAAATTTTGGGGAGGAAACAAACAATGGCAGTTATGTATTATGATCAGGATGCAAACCTGGAATATTTGAATGGGAAAACAATCGCCGTGATCGGGTACGGCAGCCAGGGTCATGCCCAGGCACAGAACCTGCGTGACGCAGGGATGCAGGTAATCGTTGGCCTGCGCAAAGGCAGCAAAAGCTGGTCTAAAGTAGAAGAAGACGGTCTGCAGGTTATGACAGTGGCAGAAGCAGCAGCAAAAGCTGATATCATCCACATCTTAATTCCAGATGAAAAACAGGCAGAAGTTTATAAAAATGAAATCGCACCACACATGACAGCCGGGAAAGCGCTGAGCTTCTCCCACGGCTTTAACATTCATTTTAAACAGATCGTGCCTCCAGCCGATGTTGATGTGTTCATGGTAGCACCAAAATCTCCTGGCCACAGCTTCCGTAAAGCTGTTCAGCAGGGTACTGGCGTACCGGGTCTGGTAGCAGTGGAACAGGATGCTACTGGAAACTGCAAAAATATCGCTCTGGCTTTCGCAAGAGCAGTAGGCTGCACAAGAGCCGGCGTTCTGGAAACCACATTTAAAGAAGAAACCGAAACAGATCTGTTTGGTGAACAGGCTATCCTGTGTGGCGGGATCAGCGCTCTGGTACAGGCTGGTTTTGAAACACTGGTAGAAGCAGGCTATCAGCCGGAAAGCGCTTACTTTGAATGCTTCCATGAATTAAAACTGATCGTAGACCTGATGTATGTAGGCGGTCTGGAATACATGCACTATTCGGTAAGTGACACTGCGGAATACGGCGACTATGTAAGTGGTCCACGCATTGTGACTGCTGAAACCAAAAAAGAAATGAAACGCATTCTGGAAGATATCCAGACCGGCGTATTTGCGAAAAACTGGATCCTGGAAAACCAGGCCGGCCGTCCATCCTTCAACCGGATGCGTGCCATCGTGGCAGATCACCAGGTAGAAAAAGTAGGGAAAGAATTAAGAGACAAAATGCCTTGGTTACAGAAATAATTTAGGGGTGAAATACATGCAGCAGAACGGAGCGCAGATTTTAATAAGTGCCCTGGAAGCACAAGGGGTTGATACCATTTTCGGCTATCCGGGCGGAGCAGTGTTGGAAATTTATGATGCATTAAAAAAGAGTAAAATTCGTCACGTGCTGGTTCGGAACGAGCAGGGCGGT
>CAMFFG010000022.1 GCA_945949655.1 uncultured Peptococcaceae bacterium | reverse complement strand
GTCAGATCTCTAGGAAAAATAAAAATCAGAAACAACGCCGGAATAACGGCAGACTGAAATAGCTGCGGCAGATATTTACTGTAATAGCTTTCCAGCGTGCCAATGCCCTCGTTCATCAGATAAAGCATCTGACCCCGCTGCTCCTGTCTCAAAGCCACTGGTCCCATAGCACTGACCTTTTGCAACAACGCCTGTCGTAAATCATACTGCACACCTTGGCCCAGCAGAAAAGAAAAATGTTCCTCCAGCACCTGCAGCCCAAAGCGTATTGTGACCAGCAATAATAATAACCTGATAGCGGGCAGTGTATCTTCCAGTATGGCTTTATGTAAAAAAACAGCATCTAATATTCCTGCCAGCGTAAAAGCCTGCCACAGAATCACTCCGGCGCACAGCACACCACAGACCCAGCTGGCCAGCAGCAAGCCTCGTCTGCTCTGGCTCTGTCGCCATAAATTCCGATCAATCATAAATCCATTGAACTCCTTTCCCACTGTTTATTCTATTTCATAATAGCATAAATCTTAATCTGTGGCGAATTATTTCTTTTTGATTTCTTCAGATAAAGCAAGAAACGGGCATATAAAAAATCAGACCGGATAAAAACTGCTGCACCATGCAGAGCCATCCAGTCTGTTCACTTGTTTTATTTCATTTTTGTGCGGAGATCAGTACGATACTTCACTCAAAAGAATTTTTCTCAGTTTTTCCCGTTTTCTGCGTGATAACGGCAAAGCAATAGCCGTTTGCTCCCCATCCTCCTGCAGCCAAAGCTGCTCTGGTTCTATCCGCTTCAGATATTTCAGATTGACCAAATAACTTTTATGAATTCGAAAAAAGCCTCGCACACCCAATTGCGCTTCCAGCTCAGAAATCTTTCCAACTGCCTCAAAGCTGTGGCCTGAACTGCAATATACCTGTAATTTGCGCAGATAGCTTTCCACGTACAAAATCTCTTTCCCTTGCACCAGCAGAATTTCTTCCTGACCCTTCTGGTTGCGGATGCGAAATGGCAAACGATTTTCTTCATCCAACCGATTCAGACGATAACGTTTCAAAACGCACTGTACCTGCAGTTTGTCCACAGGTTTTATCAGGTACGGTGCAGCCTGCATCGCAAAAGCATCCCATACACCATTTCTGTCTGCTGTCACAAAAACCAGCATCACTGCCCGGTCATAGCGACGGATCTGCTCTGCCGTCTCCAGACTGGATTTCTCATGTTCCGCTGTAAGCCCTAGGAAAATCAGATCAAAAAACACGTTTTGTTTTATCTGTTTCAACAGTGTCGCTTCACTGGAAAACTTTTGTATTTCAAATTGTCCGACAATTTCTTCTTCCTGTCTGAGCAGCGCAATCAGTTGCTGGCAAAACAGCTGGTTATCATCGCAATGCGCAAAGGATCCACCTTCCTGTCATTCTATTTTTGTCAAAATCATTGTACCACAAAGATGGATAAAACAAAACTGTTTTTATTCTAATTTCTGAAATTCCCGCTGTAGCCGTCCAATGATTTTTTTCTCCAGCCGTGAAATATATGATTGTGAGATGCCCAGCATATCTGCCACTTCCTTTTGTGTCCGTTCTTCTTTTCCGCGCAGACCAAACCGCAACTCCACGATCATCTGCTCCCGCTTGGACAAATGGGACATAGCTGTCTGCAGAAGTGCATAGTCAATATCTTTCTCAATATACTGGTAGATCGCATCCTCCTCTGTTCCCATCACATCGGAGAGTAATAATTCATTTCCATCATAATCAATTTTCAGTGGCTCATCCAGACTTACTTCATAACGCATTTTGCTGGTGCGACGCAGCTGCATCAGAATTTCGACTTCAATACAGCGGGAGGCGTAGGTGGCCAGCTTGATTTTTTTACTATGATCAAACGTATTGACTGCTTTGATCAGCCCGATGGTACCAATAGAAATCAGATCTTCAACCGGGATTCCGGTGTTTTCAAATTTTCTGGCGATGTAAACCACTAACCGCAGGTTGTGCTCAATCAGTTTTGTTCGCACCTGTTCCTTGTTCTGTTCCAGCTGCTCAAGTAAATGTTGTTCTTCTTCTGCTGTCAAGGGAGGCGGTAGAGTCTCACTGCTGCCAATATAATAAATTTCCTCCTGAAGATGCAACTTCTGCATCATCCAAACTAGCATCAGATTCATTTTTTTCGATAGCCCCATTTTTTGTGCTCCTCTCATCTAAAGTAATTCAGGCTGAACCAGACCCTGATAAGTCTCGTAAGGAGAAAATTTCTGATTAGAAATTGCAATGATTACATCATGATATGTCTTTTGCATAGCGCCATACTGTAATACCACCACATCTGGTCGAAAGCCCGGCAATAATCCCTGCTGACCCACGGCCCGATAAGGAATAAAACGCCAGCGCCCCTGCATGCCACAGGCTTCTGCAGCCAGCAGCAACTGATCCGCTCCTGTCTCCGGTTTACGCGCCATCTGCTGCAGTTTTTCCGGGAACAATGGCATAACTGCATTCTGCTCAGCCACAATCACGGGAAGTCCGCTCAAAGGATCGGTCAAGCTGCATCCGGTATCCACAAGCAACTGCAGTATAATCTGATGCTCACCAAGACAGATCTGTGCTGTCAGAACAGATGGCAATGCAGTCAGATCTTTACGCAGATGCTGACGGAGAAAAAAAACGCTGCCGCCTACCAAAAACACAGCTATTGCCAGCCAGAACAGCTGAAAATCAATCTGGACCAGCGCAATTCCGTTCCAGGTTTGCATAAATCTCTGTCCAAACAGGTACATGGCCGCCAGAGAAGCACCACCCAGAACAAAAGAAATCAGATAAAAATAGACGATATGTTTTACATAGCGCTGCCAGCTGCAAAATCCGAAAGCAAGCCAAACCATAAAAAAAGAGCAGCTGATTTTTACCGGCAGCTGCATAAACCAACCGCCCCAGGGAGAAAATACAGAAACAGAATAAACAGCACCTGCTATAGCAGCCGCAGCCAGCGACCACAATCTGCACCGGCTCTGCGCCAAATTCCCAGTCGCCCACAAAATCAGCCAATTCATTATCAGATTTACCAGAAACACTTCATCAATATATACTGTCATGGACCTGCTCTCCCATCGGAACAAACTGTTTGTCTTTATTATAGACCCTGCTGAGAGAGAAACCTGTCGATTTACGAAAGCAATCTCGCTTTTTTATCCGACAAAAAACAGAAAAAGGATACTGCCCACCATGTAGTGAGAAGTATCCTCTATCATTTTCTAAGCTATGCCTGCTTTTTAAAACATGCTTTATAAATTTAGTTTTTCTTTCTCAGCAAAAATTCCGGAATCACAACACCATCCAGAGCTGATTTGATTTCTGGAATTTCGCCCCGCACTGGAGCCTGCTGGTGTGCCGGACGCACATTTTCCCGTGCAGTCACAGCAGATTTTTTTTCTGGTGCAGCAGGCTGTTCTGCCGGCTGCGGCTGATGAAAGCCAGTTGCGATAATGGTGATTTTGATTTCATCAGAGCCGTTGTCTTCATCAAAAGCACCAAACATAATATCCGCATCTGTTCCTGCTGATTCATAGATGAAATCGGCAGCTTCCTGTGCTTCCAGCAACGTCAGATTACTACCGGAAATATTCAGCAGAATCCCTCTGGCCCCTTCTATAGATAATTCTAACAGTGGAGAAGAAATCGCAGCTTTGGCCGCAGTGACGGCACGATTTTCTCCTTTGGCCAGTCCCACACCCATCAGGGCCACACCGGTATTTTCCATAATGGCACGAACATCAGCAAAATCCAGATTAATAATACCCGCTTTGGCAATAGTATCAGAAATACCTTGCACCCCTTGCCGCAAAATATCATCGGCAAAGGAAAAAGCGGATTCCAGCGTCGTATTTTTGTCGGCAATCTGCAACAGGCGATCATTCGGAATGGTAACAATGGAATCTACCTGAGCAGATAACTTTTCAATGCCTTCCACAGCCTGTTTAAAGCGGCGTTTTCCTTCAAAAGTAAAGGGCTTGGTAACAATCCCGATGGTCAAAGCGCCAATACTTTTTGCAACTTCCGCAACGATTGGCGCAGCACCAGTTCCGGTGCCACCGCCCATACCAGCTGTCACGAAAACCAGATCGGCACCTTTCAGCGCCTGGGTTAATTCTTCTCTGCTTTCTTCGGCGGATTTACAGCCAACTTCCGGGTTTCCACCTGCACCAAGGCCACGAGTCAGTTTTCCGCCTAACTGAATTTTTGTCGGCGCCTTTGATAGTTCCAGGGCCTGAGCGTCCGTGTTAGCTACAATGAATTCGATTCCCTGCACATTTGCAGCAATCATTCTGTTTACTGCATTGCCGCCACCGCCACCAACACCAATTACTTTTATACAGGCCAGATTGCCAGTCTCATTCTTCTCCAGTTCAAACATTTCTACACTCTCCCCCTAGATTCATCATAAACTCATGATCTCAATTTGATGTACGGTGAATCCTCATAACGCATATCGATATACAGAATCTGATCCGCCGCAATTTGTGTTCCAACCACATGTGTCAAAATTTCATTCAAGTCCTCCAGACGTTGCTCAATCTGATCCAGTCCGCCTAACCGAACCTCCAGTTTCTGATTGGTATAGGCCAGAATATAATACTCCTGTCCTACATTCAGCTCCGCGATGTTATCCAGCAGCGACTGATCACAATTCTGTAGAATCTCTAACGCTTGCTTTAGCTTTTCGTTCTCGATAAATCCGCCAATGGCAGGCAATTCACTGAGCTCAACACCACTGATTACTGGAAGATTATAATTGCTCAGCGACTGCTGGATCGCCAGAAAGCGCCCATCCTCGCCAACCTGTACATATCCGTCCGGTGTAACAATATAGCCGATGGATTTGCGCTCCTTGATGCAAATTGTCACATGGTTGGGCAACGTCCGCCGAATCGTCACATCCTCCACAAAAGGATTCTGTTTCAGAGATTTTTTTGCATCCCAGATATCAAGATAAAAGAAGTTGTCTCCCTGCTTAAATCCCGACAAAGCAATTGCTTTGTCATCCCGCAAAGCAGTAGTACCTTCTACCATGATTTCCTGCACCTGAAAGAACGGCAGACAACCGAGCAGATACAGCAAAACAAGAAACAGTCCTGTTGCACCGAGAAGTTTAAGTACCCCGTATCTTCGGGAACGAAGCCGTTTGGTTCGCACTTTAGTCTCTCTGGGCGCAACCGTTTTTTTCTCCGAACCTGACTTGTATTCATCCAGAACAACGATCTTGTCCATTTTTTTCATAATATCACAACTTTATATTCTTGTCTATTTTATTATAACAAAGGATTGAAGGGCTGTCTACAGCACTTTCAAGATTTTCTCTTCCCAGAAATAAAATCTCTTCCTCCAAAATGATTCCAGTCTTTTCCCGTACTTCCTGTTTCACTCGTGCAATCAATTGCAGCACATCTGTGCAGGTAGCAGAATCCACATTTACAATAAAATTGCTGTGCTTTTCCGATACCATAGCGCCACCTTGACGCCAGCCTTTCGCACCCACCAGTTCCACTAGGCGGCCAGCTGCATCGCCGGGCGGATTTTTAAAAATGCTGCCCGCACTGGGATATTCCACAGGCTGCTTTTCTTTGCGCAGCGATGTATTATGTTGCATGCGATCCAGGATTTCCTGCTGTTCGCCCAAAGTTAGCTCCATCGTTACGGAGACCACAGTATAATCGGAATTTCGTTTAAATCTGCTGTTGCGATAGGAAAACTGGCAGTCTGAAACATCCAGGGTAACCATCTCGCCGTTTTTATCACAGCAAACCACCTGCCGGATCACATTCGAAATCTGACTGGAATAAGCTCCGGCATTCATCACAACCGCACCGCCTACCGTGCCAGGTATTCCAGCGGCAAATTCCAGACCGGACAGATTTTGTTCCGCCGCTTTGCGGGCCAGCAAAGGCAGTGGTACACCGGCCTCGGCTATCACCCTGGTTCCATTGATCTGTAAGCCGCATAGGCAGCCTCCCAGTTGAATCACTGTTCCGGGTAGCCCCTCATCAGCCACCAGCAGATTGGAACCACCGCCAATGACATAATAAGGCTGACCAGAGGCCCGTGCCTGCTGTAAAGCCTGCTGCAGTTCTTCTACCGATTCAGGCTGTACCAGCAGATCAACTGGGCCACCAATTCGCCATGTTGTATGATTTCGCATTGGTTCATTTTTTTTGACTTTCATCCCAATCACCTGTGCCTATTTTTCTGTTCATTTTATTATCTATTATTTATGTTTCAGATCCTCAACCAACTGCAAAGAGTTCTGCCAAATGTTTCCTGCACCCATCATTAAAACCAGATCACCAGGTTTCACAAAATCCAGCAGAAAGTCATTCAGTTTTTCCCGGTGTACCAGCTGGACTGGTTGCTTCATACAGGAGATAATCACATCGCTCTCCGCACCTTCCGATAACATTTCACCGGCAGCATAGACATCTGTCAGAATCACTTCATCGGCCAGATGAAAGCTTTCCGCAAATTTTTCTGCCAGAAATTTTGTCCGACTGTAACGGTGCGGCTGAAACACTGCCACCAGACGCCCTTTATGCACACTGCGTGCAGCCTCAATGGTAGCCGCAATCTCTGTTGGATGATGCGCATAATCATCGATAATCTGAATATCCTGCACATTACCCAGAAGCTGGAATCTCCGTCTGGCACCGCCAAACTGTTCCAGCGCTGTCGCAATCTCAGCAAAATCCAGACCGATCTCCAGTCCGGCGGCAACAGCAGCCAGAGCATTGCTGATATTATGCTGACCTGGCACATGTAGCCGTAAGGTACCAATCCATGCCCCCTGCCAGTACACATCAGCCATATTCACGCCCTGCTCATAATGCCAGTTGCGTCCCTGCATCTGCGCATCCGCCGCAAAACCATAAGAAATCACTTTTCCTGGTGCCAATGCAGCCATCTGCCGCGTTTCTTCACAGTCATAATTCAGAACTGCCACACCCTGACTTCCAGTTTTTTGCACAAATGCGATAAAAGCCTGTCGGATTTCCTCCAGATTTTTGTAATGATCCAGATGATCTTCTTCTACATTGGTGATCACCGCCATCCAGGGCAGCAAATTCAGAAAAGAACCATCACTTTCATCCGCTTCCGCCACCAATAGATCACTTTTACCACTTTTGGCATTACTGCTGATCTGCGCAATTTCCCCGCCCACCACGATGGTTGGATCATAACCTGACAGTTCCAGCATCAGCGCTATCATGGAAGATGTAGTAGTTTTGCCGTGAGCGCCCGCCACACAGACAGCTCTTTTATCCTCCATCAGTTTGGCCAGCATCTGCGAGCGATGCAGAACAGGAATCCCCAACTTCTGAGCCTGCACCAGTTCCGGATTATTGCTCCGGATTGCACTGGAACGCACAACAGCATCAATTTTTTCTGTTATATTTTCTGTTTTCTGCCCAATATGAATGACTGCACCTTTTTTCTGCAATCTTTCTGTAACGCTGGAGACTTTTATATCTGAACCGGAAACCTGATATCCAGAATCCAGCAGTATTTCTGCGATTCCACTCATACCGATTCCGCCAATTCCCATAAAATAATAGTGCTTTTGTTCCTGCAAGATAATTCCCCCCTGTGCTTACTTACAATATTGTTCTACCAAGTGGACGATCTGATCCAGTGCGTCCCGTTTTCCAGCGGCTCGTGCACATGCAGCCATCCGCAGTCTTTTTTCTCTGTTCTGATACAGATCCAGAATATTCTGACGGAGCGAATCTCCTGTCAGATCCCGATCCAGAATCATGTACGCCGCATTCTGATCCACCAGTGCTCTGGCGTTATATTCCTGATGATTCTCGGCCGCATACGGATAAGGAACCAGAATCGCCGGCAGACCGCAGGCAGTAATCTCCGCTAAAAATGTAGCGCCTGCCCTGCCCACACAAAAATCAGCAGCAGCTAAACCATACTGCATCTCATCCAGATAAGGGCAAATGTTCAGCTGCGGATAATCTTCCGGATAAATCTGTTTTTCTCCTAAAGCCTTCAAAGTATCCGCATAATCGGCAGCCCCCGTCAGATGTAAAATCTGTAAATCTTTCTGCTTAAGCAGTTCGGGATAAGCCGCAACCATGGCGCGGTTCAGGCTACGCGCCCCACGGCTTCCCCCGCTGACCAGCAATGTGGTTTTTTCTTCCGAAAATCCAAAATAGTCCAGCCCCGCCTGCCGTTCTGTATTTAATACTTCCTGGCGAACCGGCAAGCCAGTCACACAAATACGCTCTTTATGTACAAAATATTGTTCGGAAGCTTGGAAATTTACCATAATACGATTAACAAAGTGCGCAAGAATTTTGTTGGTCACGCCGGGAAATGCATTCTGTTCGTGTATCATAGCCGGTATCCCTGCCATGCGGGCCGCTAAAACGACCGGGCCACATACATAACCGCCTGTACCGATTACCACATCGGGCGAAAATTCTTTTACAATCTTTCGTGCTTCCAGACAACCGCCAACAGCCTTACCCAGTGCCTGAAACATGGCCGGACTGATTTTCCGAGGAAGGCCCTCCACCACAATAGTCCGAAAAGGGATTTTTCGTTGTGGAACGATGCGGTTTTCCAGCCCCTTTTGTGTTCCAACATATAAGATTTCACATTCCGGATGCAGTGTTTTCATTTTTTCTGCGATAGCCAGCGCCGGATAAATGTGCCCGCCGGTCCCTCCGCCTGCTAATAAGATACGCATATTTCCACCCCTTTTTATCGCTTCATGTACCGGGACATGTTCAGCAAAAAACCTACCGTGGCCATCATAAAGGACAGCGATGTCCCTCCATAACTGATGAACGGCAAGGTAATCCCGGTAACCGGTAAAGCTCCAACTGCAACACCGATATTGATCATAGCCTGAATGCCAATGACTGCAGTCAGACCAAAAGCTGTCAAAGATTTGAATTTATCTTCCAGATGAAGCGCAATATAAAAACCACGCCAGATAAACAAGGCAAACAGTAAAATTACAAAAGCTGCACCAACAAAACCTAATTCCTCGCCTATAATAGAGAAGATAAAATCGGTATGCCGTTCAGGCAGATACAGCAGTTTCTGACGGCTGGCTCCCAGCCCCACGCCAAAAAGCCAGCCGGAACCAATGGCGTACAAAGACTGTACCGCCTGATATCCTTTACCCAGTGGATCCGAAAATGGATCAAGCCAAATCAGAATCCGGTTTAACCGATACGGTTTCACGAATATCATTGCTGCCACACCGGCAACGCCCAGCCCGATGGTGCAGCCAAGATATTTCCATGGTACTTCAGCGGCAATCATCATGCAGACCAGTGCACCTGCAATGGCAATGGCCGTCCCCAAGTCTTCAATCACAACCAGCCCGGGAATGATGGCCAGCAGAAACAGTGTCACGAGAAAGCCTTTGACTGTCTGCAGATTCTTTTTCCCCAGTGAGCTGAGCCACATAGCAAAAAATACGATCACAACCGGTTTCGCCACCTCAGCGGGTGCAAAACGCACACTCTGTGTGCCCAGCCAACGCCTGGAACCATTTACTTCGATCCCAATAATCGGTACCAGGATCAGCATCAGCACACATAACAGCATAGCCGGGACAGCCATCCTTTTTACAAACTCCGGTTTAATATGCATCATGATAAACATGAACACAAAACCCAGCAGCATAAAAAATATCTGCCTCTGAAAATAATACAATGCATTGTCATAATGCAGCAGCGCATCATAGGAACTGGCACTCAGAACCATGATCAGCCCAATAGACAACAGCATCAGTGTGATAAAAAACAGTAGCAGATCAGCTGGTCCTTTCCGTTCCACCTGGATTCCTCCCTCCTGCAGCATGAGATTTTCATTGAAAGTACTTATCCTGATCAGATTTACAGGGC
>CAMFFG010000021.1 GCA_945949655.1 uncultured Peptococcaceae bacterium | reverse complement strand
ATGGATTGCTGCGCACCCGGCTCAGATATTCAGCCATAGCGCCCACATTGGGGTCGATGGACATCTCATTGTCATTTAAAACCACAATGAGATTGCGCTTTCTGTGACCGGCATTTTCCAGCGCTTCAAAAGCCATACCGCCAGTCATGGCACCGTCGCCGATCACAGCGACCACATTATAGTGTTCCCCCCGCAGATCTCTGGCTCTGGCCAGACCGTCCGCCGCGGAAATAGAGGTACTGCTGTGTCCGGCGCCAAAAACATCATGTACGCTTTCGCTGCGTTTTGGAAAACCGGACAACCCGCCATAGGTGCGGATGGTGGAAAACTGTTCATACCGGCCTGTCAGCAGTTTGTGCACGTAAGCCTGATGCCCCACATCCCAGACAATGTTATCTCTGGGCGTCTGAAACACGCTGTGCAGCGCCAGGGTCAGCTCTACTGCACCCAGATTGGGCGCCAGATGACCGCCATTTTGCGATACCACCTGAATGATCTCCTGCCGGATTTCCTGTGCCAGAATTTTTAATTCAGCCGGCTTTAACCCTCTGACATCCTCTGGACTTTTTATATTCTGCAAATATTGCATCGTCATTCACCTTCTTTACGCTACCTAGACAAACCAGCCCACTGCAATTCCCAGCAGTGCACCGGCTGCCACTTCTACCGGGGTATGCCCCAGCAGCTCTTTCAGTTTTTCCTGATCCAGATGGTTGTCCCGGTACAGATCCAGCACGATCCGGTTCAGCAGCTCCGCCTGCCGTCCGGCTTCCCGCCGCACATTGGCCGCATCGTACATGACCACCATAGCCACTGCTGCCGCAATGGCAAATTCAACAGAAGCAAGCCCCGCATATTTGCCCACGGACGTTGCCATGGCCACGATCAGCGCGGAATGGGAACTGGGCATGCCGCCGGAGCCTACCATTCTGCTGAGATCCAGCCTTTTTTCCTCCAGAAAAACAAGCACTACCTTCAACACCTGCGCAACCAGCCAGCCCAGCAGAGCGGCCAGCAAAACGCGATTATCCAGCAAATCCAGCAGATTCATCTGCAAAACTCCTCTCCGCAGTAGCGTTCCCCTGTTTCCAACGCCGTTTCAACCATCGTTCCATTGCTTTTTCTCTATCGTTATCTGATCGTAACCGATTTCAGATATATCCAGCATCAGCTTTCCCTGCTCAGCAGATATCGAGCCAGCTGCGCCAGCGTAGCACCGGCTGCGCCAAAGGGCGCAAGGGCATCCACCGCTGCCTGCACAGCGTCAGCGGCCATTGTTCTGGACTGTTCCAGTCCAAACAGCGCCGGGAAAGTTGCTTTCTCATTTTTTTCATCGCTGCCCACCGGCTTGCCGATTTTGCGCGCGTCGCCTACCACATCCAGAATATCATCGGTGATCTGAAAGGCCAGGCCCAGATTTCGGGCATACTGAGTCAACGCTTCTAACTGTACCTCATCGGCTCCGCCCAGGATAGCACCCATCCGTGTAGATGCCACGATCAGCGCACCGGTTTTATGATTATGAATGTATTGCAGCAGCTCGGCAGTCGGCTTTGTCTGCTCCGACAGGATATCTACCACCTGCCCGCCGACCATACCGGCAGTCCCGCTGGCTCTGCTGACTTCCTGAATGATCCGCACAACCTGACGGCTATTGGTCTCATCCGCCAGATTGGCTAGGATTTCAAAGGCATAGGTAAGCAAGGCATCTCCGGCCAGAATGGCCATGCCTTCGCCAAATACTTTATGATTGGTCAGCTTGCCCCTGCGGTAATCATCATCATCCATCCCCGGCAGATCGTCATGGATCAGCGAATAGGTATGAATGCATTCCATGGCACAGGCTGCGTCCAGCGCAGGCTGCCAGGAGCCGCAGACGGCCTCGCAGGCCGCCAGACACAGCATGGGCCGAAACCGTTTGCCGCCGGCAAACACACTGTAAGCCATAGCCTGATGAATCACTTCCGGATATGCGGTTTCAGCCGGCAGCAGTTCTTTTAAGCGGGCGTCGGTCACACGGCGTGCCTCTGCCATATATGCTTGAATTTCCATCACACAAACTCCTCTGTCTTTTCACACAAAGAAACCCTAAATAGATTCCTGCAGTTCCACAAATTCCTCTCCGCGGAGAATTTTTAACGTTCCTTCCGCCGCTGTCAGTTGGGCCTGACAGATATTGATATACTGCAGTCCATCCTGAAAGCAGCCGATGGCCTCATCCAGCGGAAGATCGCCGGCATCCAGCCGGCGCAGCACCTGTTCCAGCTGCTGCATGGCCTGTTCATATGTTAATTTCTGTTCTTCCATGGTTATTCCTCCCTGCCAGTCACCGCTGCAGACAACCTGCCCTGCTCCAGCACAACGGTGATGGTTTCTCCAACTGCGACTTCATCGGCACGGCGCAGGAGCCGTCCGGTTTCATCCTGACACAGTGCATAGCCGCGGGCCAGTACCTGCAGCGGGCTGAGTGCCTGCAGCTGTTCTGCGCCAGATGCCAGCTGCTGTCGCTTCTGCTGCAGCAGCTGATCCATACACTGCTGCAGCCGCTGTGACCTGTCATCCAGCAGCTGCTGCCGATCCTGCAGCAGCAGTTCCGGCTTCTGCAAAATCCGATGCTGCGCCAGATGGTCCAGATGCTGCCGTTTCTGCCGCAGATAACTGTCATACCGCTGCAGCAGCGTACACTGCCGCAAATTCAGATCCTGCTGCAGCTGACTCTGCACCGGTACTGCCAGCTCCGCAGCCATAGAAGGCGTCGCGGCCCGCACATCAGCGGCAAAATCAGCCAGCGTCACATCGGTCTCATGGCCAACAGCGCTGATAATGGGCACCGGACTCTCGGCGATCTTCCGCACCACAGCCTCTTCGTTAAAGCACCACAATTCCTCCAGGGAACCGCCGCCCCGTCCGGCAATAATCAGATCCATATCCTGCCGGTATAAAAAATCCAGTGACTGGCAGATAGAAGCGATCCCTTCTTTGCCCTGCACAATAGCTGGCACCACATACACTGATACCGCCGGATTGCGCCTGCGGATAATGGATAACAGATCGCGAATGGCAGCGCCGGTAGGCGATGTCACAATGCCGATCTTGCGCGGCAGAAAGGGCAGCGGCCGCTTGCGTTCCATATCAAACAGCCCTTCCGCCTGCAGCTTGTCCTTCAGCTTTTCATAAGCCAGATGCAGCGCACCAGCACCAGCTTCCAGCAGTTCCTCCACATAAAGCTGATACACGCCGTCCCGCTCATAGACTGACACATAGCCTGCCGCCAGCACCTCCATGCCATGGACCGGCCGAAACTGCAGCCGCTGCGCATTGCTGCGGAACATGACACATTTGATGGAGCCTGTCTTATCCTTTAACGAAAAATACATGTGGCCCGAGCTGTGATGGGTAAAGTTAGAAATCTCGCCCCGCACCAGCACATTGCTCATGCGGCCATCCCGCTGCAGGAGAGTTTTGATATACAGATTGATATCATGGACCGACCAGATCTGTCTCTCTGTCTGCATAAACTCACCTGCTTATTCTGCGGCACAGCCGCCATTTAAAATGGATTCCGCCTCTTCGGCCGTGATCTCCCGCTCAATGACCACCGGTTCTTCCCGGGCGATGGCTGTCTCGTCCGCCATCACCGCAGCAGCCGCCGCTGTCACCAGCGTATCCCGCTTTTCCTCGTTTTTTAACACTTTGTCCAGAATGCTATTGATAAAGCCCACCGATTCTTTTTTTCCATAAACCTTGGCGATATCCAGCACTTCATTGATCGCACCTTTGGGCGAGATATGCCCGCTATAGAGCATTTCATATACTGCCAGCCGCAGCAGATTGCGGTCTACACTCATCATCCGTTCTACACGCCAGCCGGTGGTATGCCGCTGGATAATGGCATCGATCTCATCCAGATGTTCCTCCACCGCAGTTACCAGTTCCCGGCAGAATACCTGCTCCCTCTGGTTCAGACCGTCGTTCTGCATCGTGTGCTGCAGTGCTGTTTCCAGATCATTTTTTCCCATGTCGATCTGATAAATAATTTTAAATGCTGTCTCTCTGCTCTGATGTCTCAATTGCTACACCTCTGTTTCTTCATTTTCTTCCGGGTCCTCGGCAGGCTCCGTCTGCGCGAAGGTGATCCCCTGCACATAGATATTGACCTCTTTTACCTTCAGCCCTGTCATAGTCTGCACCGTATCCCGCACCTGATTCTGAATATCCAGTGCCAGCTTGGGAATGCGCACACCGTATTCCACAAAAATATATAGTGCAAGGTGCACTTCCTGATCGTCGATTTCCACCTTGACCCCTTTGGCCAGATTTTTCTTCCCCAGTTTCTCCGTCAGACCGGAGGCCATGCTGCCCGACATGGCAGCCACACCTTTGATCTGTGCTGCTGCCAGACCGACGATGCTGGCCACTGCTTCTTCTGAAATTTTTATGCTGCCGTAAGCGTTGGGAATTTCACCGACCCCTTGCTCCTGGTTTTTACTTTCAGGCATATTGTCCACCTCAGCTCGTATGGTTATACTCTATTAAGTATAACAGTATTTCAACAAAATTCAAACCGATTTTGCATAATTTCTGTATAAAAGCAATAAAAAAATTCAGAAACAGAGTAACCGCCTGTTCTGGCGGTCATTCCGTTTCTGAACTTTGTTTTCCGTTTTTTACATCGTTGCTGCATAAATTGAAAAAAGGAATATATGCAATAATCGGTTTATATTTATGCGCTATCGTTATGAATTTCCAGTTGCCCTGCACAGCGGGATCAGAACGATCTGCTCCGGCTGGTAAGTCGTATTGCGCTGAACCAGATCATAAATTTTTTCATACTGCTCAGCCAGCTTCTCCTCCGCCACGATCACATTGGCCTGCTGCTGCTCCAGCACCACCAGACAATGCTGGAGCCCTTTGGCCTTTAACAACAGCTCCAGCCGTTTTTCCTTGTACTGCAGTTCCTCATACTGCCGCATCAGTTGCTGCTTTTCCTCAAACTGCAGCTCCTGCAGCCCGTTCAGCAGCTGCTGCCAGCTCCGCTCCCGCTCTATACGCAAAGCGGCCAGCTGTTCCTCTGCATCCGCCTGTTCCTGCTGCCGGCTGTCAGGTTCTGTTGCCGACAGTACGGCCGATTGGGCCGTCTTCTCCATCTGTTCCGCTGTATACTGCTGCTCCCAGTTTTCTGCCTGCGCCACAGCTTCTATACCCCCGGCAGCGGTCTGATCAGTATCCGGTTCCGGCAAGGCACTGTAGCACAGGTTCCATAGAATCCCCACGGCAAAAAGTGCCAGACATACGGAAACGACCAGAATACGTACACCACTAATGAACTCCTGCACCGCTAACGCCTCCTTTCCCCGGCAGAACCGCAATTTTCTCACAGGAGAGCTGCAGCACCGTAGAGGCTGCCAGCAGTAACTTCTCCTGCACACTGGCCTGACCGGCACCGGAAGCCACGATCAGCACACCGCTGATCTCCGGCATGGTTTCCGCCAGCAGCAGAGCACCTGTGCCAGACTGCTGCACAACGGTGCGGTTCTCCTGCACTTCTGTGGTCTGCTGCTGGCTGTCTCCGCTGGTCTCGCTGGTGTTGCGCTCGGTCTTCTGCACATCACAGGCATATTCTTTTCGGCCTGCATCTTTTATCATGATCTGCACCGTGACCGCCCCGGCCCCTTCTATCTGCGACAGGGTCTGTGCCAGTTGCTGCTCCAGCGCTGTTACAGTGGATGACCGGTATGGCTGCGTAGCGGCCGCTTCTGTTGCTGAGTCCAACTGCTGCGTATCATCCGAATACTGCGCTTGCTGCCCTCTTCCCCCTGCCAGCAGCAAGCAGATTCCCAGCAGGGCCAGCAGTCCCAGTCGCATAAAATTCTGCTGCTGTTTTTTACTCAAATCCTTCCAATTCATCGCTTTCAGCCTCCTCTGTTTCAATCTGGATCTGTCCAACGCCGATGCCGTAATAGCCGCTTAGCGCCTGTATCAGCCGCTGACGATCCACCGCAGTGCCAGCCGGTATGCTGATGCGGATCTGCTGCAGGCACTGCTCCTTTACGGTGCAGTCCACTGTAAAGTCCTCCAGGCTGGTGGCCAACAGCAGCAATGAAGCTACCTGCTCCTCCAGCTTTTCTGCATACAGCTGTTCCATCTGCTGCCGCTGACGCGCATAGACATCCCCCTGGGCCGGCAGACTCCCCTCCGCCGTCAATGTCGGCAGCGACAGCTGCCACTGCTGCAGCATCCCCTCCGGCTGCACCAGCTGCATGACGGGCTGCAGCAGCGTGAGCACCACAAAGAATCCCATGGTCATTTTTACATAGCGCCGCATCGTTCCATCCGGCAGCAGCAGATCCAGCACTGTCGTAAGAAACACGATCACCAGCACATTCAGCATAACTGCCCGCAAGGCATCCATAAGCTCCCTCCTAAAGTACTGTGCCGCTGGCTGCCAGCACGATCAGGATCATAAAGAAAAACAGTACGCTTGTCAGGGCCACCACGGCAAAAATCAGCATAAAGCTGCCCGCTGCCTGCTCCAGCAGAGCAATCATCTGGCTGTCGCCCAGCGGCTGCAGCAGAGCGGCTGCAAAGCTGTACAGCATATACAGCACCAGAATTTTCAGTGCCGGCACCACCGTCAGCAGCAGAATCACCAGTAAGCCGGCAAAGCCCAGCGCATTGCGGATCAGCAGTCCGCCGCTGACCAGCGTGCCCATAAGCCCGGACAGCATACCGCCCACCACCGGCACAGCCGCTCCAGTAATATATTTGACCGTTCGCAGTGCCATGCGGTCCATAGCCTGTCCGCTGATGCCCTCCATACTGAGCACCGCCAGAAAGAGCATGATGCTGAAACTGATACTACTCAGGATCACTTTGCGCAGAAAAGCGGCCAGACCAGTCAACCGATAGGTATCGCTAAAGCTGTTGACCAGCTTCAGCAGAAATTCCATGGTGATCAGCGGCAGCAGAAATCGACTGCAGAAAAAAGCGGTGGCCTGTACCACAAACAGCATAGACGGCTGCAGGAGCCCTGCTGTTTTTATATTGCCCAGCCCTGCCATTAACAACAGTTGCACCGGCAGTAAGGCCTCCATCACGGCAGTCATCCGGGACACTGCCTGCGTGCCATACTGCAGCACCTGCTGGCCACTGTGCAGGATGAGCAGCACCGCCACAGCCTGCATCACCAATGCGGTGACCTTCTGCACACTGCTGTCGGCGAAACTGCTCTCCAGTTGGCGCAGCAGTGCAAAAGCAATGGCCAGCAGCATCAATTGTCCCAATAGTGTAAGCTGCCCGGCAGACCATACCCCAATGGACTGCAGTAATTGCTGCAATAGTGCAGCCGGTTCCAGCTGCAGCGTTCCCTGTAACAGCTGATCCCACAGATCGCGCAGCGAAAATGCCGGGAACTCTGCCTGTAACTGCTGCTCAATGGCCTGCAGCAGCTCTTCTGTGTCCACGCCTTCCAGCCAATCCATAGGCCTGCCCCCTTATAAAATGGCCACAATACTCTCCAGTACCGCCGTCAGCACCGGAAAAGCCAGCAGCAAAATAGCTACCTTCGCCGCAAATTCCAGCTTTACCGCCAACGCGCCGCAACCGGCATCGCGGCAGACCTGACACAGAAACTCAGTCAGCCAGGCAATGCCGATCATTTTGAAAATGGTCGTCAGATAGATCACATTCACG
This sequence comes from uncultured Peptococcaceae bacterium, assembly GCA_945949655.1. Taxonomy (GTDB): domain Bacteria; phylum Bacillota; class Peptococcia; order Peptococcales; family Peptococcaceae; genus UBA7185. The sequence goes on along the minus strand of CAMFFG010000021.1, from coordinate 2,497 downwards.
CCAGAGCGCTCACTGAACTGCAGCAGAGTCTGCAGCATAGTTTGCAGCTGACCGGCCATACTCAGAAACATCAGCGCTGCGAATGCAATGACCACAAACATACTGCTGGTGCTTTTGTATTGCTGCAGCACCAGCCAGAGCACCAGCACCAGAAAGCCACAGCCCAGAATCTGAAGAATACCCATGGCCGCCTCCGCTAGTACAAGAGAAATACCGTTTTTACATAAGTAAACAGATCCACCAGCAAATCAATGACCACAAACAGCACGACAGCCAGACCGGCCAGTGCTGCCAGATTGGCCAGATCTTCCTTGCCCATGGATTTCAGCACGCTGTGCAGCACCGCTGTTAAAATACCAATTCCGGCAATTTTGAAAATAATATCGATCTGCATCTGCTGCGCCCCCTAACATAGTAAAATCGCCACCGCAGCACTGACGCAAAAGCCCATATACTGCCACAGGCGTCCCTGCTGATATCGCTGCTGTTCGGCTTCTTCCAGCGCATACTGCAACCGCTGCTGCAGCAGCTGAAAATTTTTCTGCTGCGCCGGCAGATCTCCCTCTCCCAGGCTGAGACCAAAGCTGCGCACAGCACCCAGCTCCGCCGCGCCGCAAAAGGTCGACTGCTCCAGAAAGGCCACACCCCGTTCCCAGGCCCGGTACACCGGCAGCTGCTCTTCCTCCATGGCCAGCCAGACCTGATGAAAAAACTGCTGGATCGGCTGCGGCAGTTTCTGCTCCAACACCTCCATGGCCACTGGAACCGGTGTCAGCGTGTAAAAGATCTCTGTCTCCAAAAGCCGAAAGGCGTTTTGCAGCATAATAATATCGCTGGTCCGTTTTTGAAAACCGTAAGCCTTATAAAAGCCCAGCGCTGTCCCGGCGCCCAGCAGTAACACAATACCGCCCCATTTCATGGCCTGTCCCCCTCACACTGTAAGATCATCGTTCCCGCCTGCCAGTGCAGGGATATGATTCTTGCAAAAAATCCCCGCTGCACCAGAGGCCCCAGGGCCGGATGATTGCACAGATCCTGCCAGCCCCGGCCGTGGGCCGTTGTGATGATACGCACGCCGCTCTGCAATGCTTCCTCCAGCGCCTGCACATCAGCCGCAGTACCGATCTCATCGGCGGCCACCACCTGCGGCGCCATAGAACGGATAAGCATGCGGATCCCTTCACTTTTGGGGCATCCATCCAGCACATCGGTGCGGCGACCCACCTCCAGTTGCGGAATCCCCTGCACACAGCCTGCCACTTCCGATCGCTCGTCCACCAGCCCCACCTGCATACCGGATAGCCCCAACCGCGGCACACCGTCACTCACCTGACGGATCAGATCCCGCAGCAGTGTTGTTTTGCCGCCGCCCGGCGGTGACACCAGCAAGGTATTATGGATGGTACCATCTTCTGCCTTAACCAGCTCCAGCAGCTGATCGGCCGCACCGGGAACTGCCCGGGCAATACGGAAATTCAGCGCACTGATATACTTCATGGTGCGGATATGCCCATGCTCCAGCACCCCCTTGCCCATCATTCCCACCCGGTGCCCGCCGGGCAATGTCAGGTATCCCTGTCGCAGTTCCTCCTCCCAGGCATACGCCGAACCCTGGCTGATCCGACTGAATATATGCTGCATCTGCCCTGCACTCACACACGCTGCTGCCTCCACCTCACGGCCCTGCTGCAAACGCAGCAGCAATGGCTGGTCGATCCGGCAGCGAATCTCCTGAACCTTTCCCAGTAGTTGCGTTCGCTGCAGCATATTCTGCTGCAGTTCTGGCGGAAAATACTGCTGCACGATCTGTCTCACCGCTTTCTCTGTCATCTGCCTGTCCTCCTGTCTGCTGCTCTTTTTCCTGCTTTGTATTTCACTATATGCGGACAGGCAGAGCAGTAGAACCAAAAAATACAGACATGAAAAAAGGCTGCTGCATTTCCGATGCAACAACCTCTCAAAAATAATAGATTTTCTTTTATCGCGAATAATCGATGAACTGTATCATTCCTGCCCTTTCTGCTGTTCACAGGGCAGGGCAAAAGAAAACACGGTGCCTTTTCCCGGCTCACTGTTTACCCAGATATAACCCTGATGCAGTTCGATCACCGAGCGGCAGATCCACAGACCTAAGCCTGTGTTCTTTTCCTCCCCGGGCCGATCCAGCCCTTTAGAAAACGGTTCAAATAAACGGGCTGCCTGTTCCTCTGTCATGCCGCAGCCGTCATCGGTCACGCTGGTGACCATGTACGGTTCCTTCTGCGCAAAGGACACCGTGATATGTCCACCGGCGGCCGTAAACTTGATGCTGTTGCTGACCAGATTCACCAGTACCTCCCGCAGACGGCCCCAGTCGCCACACACCTTGGCCTGGTCGGTATGCTGCACCTGATAGGTCAGATTTTTTTCCCGCAAACGCAGTTCCAGCAGATTGCCGACCTCCACAGCCATGCGGAATAGATCCACCTGGGTCTGCTCCAGCTGGATCTGATTGGAC
>CAMFFG010000020.1 GCA_945949655.1 uncultured Peptococcaceae bacterium | reverse complement strand
TGATTACACGGTGCGCATCCCCATGGCCCACGGCGTAGATTCGCTCAATGTGGCTTCCGCCAGCGCCGTGGCCTTCTGGCAGTTAGGCCGGCGCTAAATCACGCCACAGAATAAAACCACATGATAATGAGACAAAGGACCGATACAAACCCTTTTGTTTGCATCGGTCCTTTTTGTATCTGTCTCTAAAACAGTCTGCTGACCAGCACCGTCATGTCATCTCCATGGGGCGTGGCATCGGGATGCAGCGCTGCCATTTTTTTCTGACTGGCACGCATACTAAATCAATATCCAAATTTTATATTTCGAAAGACAGTTATGAAATTAATCTCTTATGTTACAGTTTACGCATCATCCAATTATATGATAGAATAACTTCAACGATAATTAATATATATTCAAACTAGTCTATTACTGCAATAAAGACGCTATCCACAAAGGGAGAGATATTTCTATGCCTGTATCAAACGAAAAAAACCGTTTCAGTAAATTGCTGGAGCAATTATTAACACAAGCCAACATAAAAAATATCACACTGGCAAAAGAACTGCAGTATGATGAATCGTATATCAGCAAATGGCTGAACGGAAAAAATTTGCCACCAGAAAAAAATGCGGAAAAAATTTTATGGGGTATCAGCAACTGTATTGTTAAAATGTTGGATGACACCACCAGTGTTCTTTTTTTATCCCAATATCAATTACAAAAAACTACTGATCTGAATCAAGCCATTTACGATAATTTGCTGGATGAATATCTCTACGTAAAAAACTTAAGACAGGAAACTGGAGCAGAAATTGCACCAGCACTTTCTTACTATCCCGAATTAACACTGATGCAATTTATTATGAAGCTGCATCATCCTTCTCTGCGCCAGGTAAACTCTCTGGATGTTATATCTGTTCTTGACATTTTTGCACTGGACAAAGAGCATCGTCTGCTCATCTCTATGCCCTACTATGAACATGCCGCTGGATATTTTTTCCCCGGTGTACACTTCTCCTGTATCATCAAACTGAGTGATGACCCTCGAACCCATACAGAAGATGCTGTGTTTCTGATGAATATGTTAACCAATTCCAATAATATTGACTATAACTTATATAGTAATGACATTGCCTATGGAAAACTGCTGTTTGTGGTAAAAAATACTTTTTCTCTCTCCGGTATGCTGCTGGATTCCCATCACTGTATCTCGGTCACCATCAACGAGGAAAAGGAAAACTGCAATCTCATTTTCAACCGCATTGCCTCGCTCTGCACAAAAGAATCCCTGTTGTTCCGCAGTACTACCATTACAGAGATGATGCAGAACCATGAGTACATGCAATCGTTATTGACAGCAAATCTGCGCTATCTCATAGGACATCTGACGGAACATTTTTTGCCCGACGACTTGCATGAAGAGCTGATACAACAGCATTTTACAGACCCTGCCTATATGGAACGGCTGCGCACGATGCATCAAATTACAAGCCGGGTATTGCGCACATCTCCAATGCGTATCATCATTTATGACAGTACACTCTCCCAATTTTCTATCTCTGGAGAACTTGACTTATACAACTTTAAAGTGATTTTGTCTCCAGAACAACGGCTTCGTTACATGACACACATGCTGCATCTTTTTACCGCACAGAGCAATCTAAAAGTCAAACAGGTTGTTGGCGATTTTATTTCCAGTTTTCATCATATTCCAAAAGCATCCCTGTTTCTTTCCAATTCCTTTGGTTATTTGCGACTTGTGAGTCAGGCACCGCACAACAAAATTGCCATTTTAAACAAAGAGAATGTTAAAACAATTTTCAAAAACTTTTTTGATGACATCTGGATGAAACAAAACCATCATGCATTAAAAGATGAATCATTTCTAATCCAGTCAATTCAAGACTTTATGATATCAATTAAAATTTTAAACGAAATATCAAACTAACATCTAATTTCAAGCCATTTATTAGACATAAATGGCTTGAAATTTTTTATTCATGTTTCCTCTTTTTTATTCACTAGTGTTTCAAGATAAACTATGTTACATTTTTACAGATGATTTCTACGACTCCTATCATGCCAGTTTTTAATCTTTTTAAATACTCATCCATGGGACCGTGCAACTAAATCAGATACAAAAATATGAAAGGAGCAGACAGCCAGCAGTAATCTGGCTGTACTGCAAAAGAAAAAGGTGACTACAATGACTGAGAAAACGGCTGAAAAAACATTGACCGGCATTCCAAGTGTAGATCGCGTGTGGATGAAATACTATCCAGAAGAAATTACACAGCTCACTGTACCGGAATGCACACTGCGCGAATACATGCTGCAGAACTGTCCAGGACTGGACATCAGCGCTATTCATTATTATGGCAATGATATTGTATGGCGCACAATCTTTGAACAAGCTGATATGGTTGCGAAAGCGCTGCGCGCATTTGGCTTCCAAGAAGGTGATCAGATTCCTGTCTTTATCAAAACGGTACCGAAATTTGTTTTCCTGCTGCTGGCGGCAGAAAAAATCGGCGCATCCTTACTGTGTCGTGACAATACCATTCCGGAAAATGCCGATGCCATAAAAAAATCCAACTCCAAAACTATTTTTGCACACACTTTCCTGTCAAAAGAAGAAATGGCTTCCTATCAGGAAGCCGGTGCTAAATATTTTGTGCTGTTATCACCATATAACTCTGCGGGTTGTCCAGATACCATCGCTCCACATAACAGAAAAGTGGTACAGAGTCTATATCCTGAGTGCGCTGCAGTGGGAGAATTTGTGATGTCCTGGAACGATTTTCTCAAAATCGGTGAAAACTTCACCGGCGCAGTGGAAGCACCTGCCGATTACAACCGTCCACTGTTCCGTGCATACACCAGTGGTTCTACTGGGCCATCCAAGCAAGTTATTCTGTCTGCACGCAACATGATTGCTGTGCTGCATCAGATGTGCATGTACAGTGTACCGTCTAACGAACGCTTGACTTGGCTGGTAACCATTCTGCCTCCATGCCTGATTGCTGTTGTAGTATCTATCATTTTATCTCCAATGGTTTCCGGCAAACTGCTGATTATGGATCCTTTCGTTGAAGTAGATGATATCGACTTGGAAATCATGCATTACAAACCAAACTTCTGGCCACAAATTCCAATGTTCATTGAACGTTTGATGTTAAGCAAACGGATTCCCGACGACTACGATATGTCCCATCTGAAAGCAGCCGGTGCTGGATGCGAAGCATACAATAATTGCCAGATCCAACGTGCCCAGCAGTTCCTCCATGACCATAACTGCAAAGTCAACTACACTACTGGCTACGGGCAGAGTGAAGCTGGATCTTCTGCCACCCTGCCATTCAGCCCATACCCGGTTCGCGACGGGAATATTGGGATTCCAATGCCGTTAAACACGATTGGTATTTTCGTTCCTGGCACCCAGGAAGAACTGGGATACAACACACCAGGGGAAATCTGCATTGCCGGTCCAGGGAACATGTTAGGATACGATGATCCTGTCAAAACAGCCAAAGCATTACAGACCCATGCGGATGGCAAAGTCTGGGTACACACCGGTGATTTAGGTTATATCAACGAAGACGGCGTTGTGTTCACCATGGGCCGCGGAAACGCGCAGCGCTATGGAGGCGGCCATCTGTGTGAAATTACAATGGAAAATCGTCTGGCAGACGCCAGAATTCCTGGTATTTCCGATGAGTTCTTCCTAACTGTCATCGATCCAGAACATCCAGACAGTCATGTGCCATATCTGTATCTGATTTTAGAAGACGGCTATACCATCGCAGATGTAGAATCTGCGATTTTGGCTGCACTACTTCCGCATGAGCGCCCTGTAAAAATGATTCAGCTATCAGAACGTCCATTTTTCCACTTTAAAACAAACAGAGTCGGCTTAAAGAAAGATATTATGAATCAAACAATATAAATAAAGTTGCATCTATTATTTAGTATCAAAAGCACGTTTTCTATTCGCATAGTAGTAGAAGACGTGCTTTTTTGTTCCTATACGTGTTGCTCCCACATGTGTCATTTCTGTTTTTTTCAACTAATCCGTCTCTAAAACAGTCTGCTGACTAGCACCGTCATGTCATCTCCATGGGGCATAGCGTCGGGATGCAGTGCGGCCATTTTTTTCTGACTGGCACGCATACGGCTGGTGGCAATGGCCAGCAGATATTCAGCAGCCAGCTGCGGATTGGTGGTGGGCAGACAGCTGATGATATGCTCCCACTGAAATCCGCCATCGTTCAGTTCATATAATCCGTCGCTCATCATGACCAGCAAGTCTCCCTCCGCAATACTGTGCTCCGGCATGGCAGCCTCTACGCGGGGCAGAATCCCCACCGGCAGCGAATCTCCACTGTGCACAGTCACCTGCTTCCCGTTTTTTACAAAGGAGGGAGCGGCCCCATATTTATAAAATTCAATCTTGCCTGTGTTCAGATTCCACAGCGCAATGTCCATGGTGCTGAATCGCACCCCGCCGTACTGGAAAGACAGCACCGTATTCAGCATATTCAGCGACAAACGCATACTGAGTCCGCCGGAAAGCAGCGTCTGCAGCAAATGTACGGCTAATTTGCTCTGCTCCATGGCCAGTTCGCCGCTGCCCATCCCGTCGCACAAAATCTGTACCATACGGCCATCCTGCAGATCCTGCACGCCCCAGCTGTCACCAGACACAGCTTCTTTTTTGCTGGAGGCACGTCCTACTAAAAGCCGCTGGTTATGGAGATCGGCCGCATTACCCACACGCATGTGCTGCAGCTGCTCGCCCAGTTGTACCAGTTGATGGGCGATGTTGGCTTTGCACTCCTCTGTCTGCCTCTGCCGAGCCTGCTGTTGCTGATAGGGCTCCATCTGATTCCACAAAGCGATCTTCAACTGTCCGGATCGGGAACAGCGCCCCTGAAACCGGGTGGAAAACACCGGTTCTGCACCAAATCCCTGATTCTCCAGCAGATTGCAGGCTGCTGCCAGCGCCTCCAGCGTAAAGGTACGGTCCTCTTCCCAGCACCAGTTTTTTTTGGCGCAAAAATCGCACACCTCCGGATATACACGACAATAGAGATCTTTCACAATCTCTTCCTGTTCCTGCGGCGGTTGCACATCCATCTGCTGCACTGCATTTCCTAATTCGATAAAACTGTTGCCCAATTGGGTCAGCCTGGTCATCTCTGATTTTTTCACAAGCATTCCTCCATCTGTAAATCCATATATTCCCATAATACTCTATTGCGCCTGTAAAAAATGTCGGATTGGTGGAGGAAGAAAAAATTTTCTGTAAAGTTCTACCTGTACCCCTTGGCCCTAAGTATCCTCCATACTATATAACAGCAGGCAGCCCGATGGCTGCCTGCTGTTACTCTTGTGTTTCTGTTTCCTCCGATGGTTCGCCTTCCTGTTCTCCGCCGATCTCAAAATTGCGCATCGCATTGGGGCTCTGCACCGAGCTGTTCAGATTCCGCATATATTTGGATAAGTTGGCGCGCCGGGATCCACGACAGTTGACTACCGATGGATGGCTGTTTTTGCCAGGCTTTCCCCGTTCTATGGGGCAAACGGTCTCACAGACGGTTTCGTTTTGCTTTATTAACGGCGGTTCCGGCTGCGGTTCTGTCGTTTCTTTTGTCGTCGCAGCTGTTTGCCCTAGCGGTCTTTCTGTTGCCTGCTCCTGCTGTTCTGGCCGCAGCAGATCCGTATGCCGCTGCAGTTCCTGCATCAGCTGATGCAGAGCCTCGGTCACCTGTCTGGTCAACTGATCATCGGCCACAGCTTCTGATGCTTTCTCCTCCTGTCTGCACTGCGCAGATGCTCCTTCCTCCTCAGGAACTGCCACAGTACACAGCACACCGCTGCCACTGATCTGGATCCGGTGATCATCCAGAAGCTGCACCGACAGGTCCTGATAACAGGGCTGTAACGGTTCTATTTCCTGTAGCCCGGCCGGTACGGCTACCGCCAGTGTCACAGGCCGTTTCTGTTCATAAGCAAACAGGCACTCGCCGGGCTGTTCCTCACTGGCATACACCACAGCCATCTCATACTGCCCCTGCACCAGCAGTTGCGCGCCAGCAATCTGGCAGTCCTGCACCTGCAGGCTGGCTGCTGTTGCCAGCACTTCCCGGCATCCCGGCCAGGCCGCTGGCAATTCCAGCAGTTCGTTCATCACAAATGTTCCAGCAATCACCTGACTGCGCTGCAAAGATAGTTCCCGGGAAAGCTGCAGTACCGTTTCCAGCAGCAGACAGCTTCCTGCTATTTTTCCTCTGCTATACAGCAATCTTGCTTTGGTGCGTTCGGTCAACGGTTCCTGCAGCTTTCCCGATAAAGGTACTTCCATCTGTAACTCCCCATGCTGGCCCTGTCCGTTCAGATACCCGGCCTGCAGCTGCATATAGCCGTCAAACTCTATGGAATCTTTCTGGGCGGATCTGCTGCCCCAGTCCACCAGAATCATCTCCTGCAATGTCTTTACTTCATCCTCCGGAATCTGCAGCATCGTTTTGCAAATAAATGTATACGCCCGCTGATCCGTCAGGAGTGCCACATCATTCCACTCATAGGTCAGATCTATCCTCTGCACCCCAAACACCTCCATTGTCCATTTCTTTATGTATATGAAGGTGTCATTGTTTTATGACACACAGAAAATGTGATTCCCGATTATGCATCTAACAGTAAGCCATACACCAGTCCCTTATCGCTGATGATCACCTGTGGCATGTGTAACAGTTCCATAGCCTGCTGCAAAATCAGCACGCCATAGGGCATAATATCAGCCCGTTTTGCTTTCATGCCAGGGATCTGTTCCCGCTGAGACTGGCTCATGCGCATCAGCGTTTCACACCAGGCATCCACCCGTTCTTTTGCCATAGTCTGTCCATGGATCCTGCTTCCGTCATAATGGGTCAATCCCAGTTCCATGGCCATCAGACAGGTGTTGGTGCCACCCACAGCAATCAGCGCACAATCCTGCGGCAGTGCATCTTCCTGCAGGCCCTGCAACAGCTCCCGCACATTGCGGCACAGTTCGGGATGCTCCAGCAGACGCACGGCCCCCACATTGACGCTGGCGCCGTGTATACCGTCAGGACGTGGATATACCAGTTCCGTACTGCCTCCGCCGATATCCAGCACAGCCAGTGGCCGGTTCAGATATGCAAAATCTCCACTGGCGCCCAGATAACTGAGTCGCGCTTCCACGGCTCCCGGCAAAACCTCCAGTGGCACACCGGCCACTTTTTCAATGGCCTGCTGCACTTCATCCTGATTTCCGGCATCCCGCACCGCGCTGGTAGCTGTCACCCGCAATGATACCGCGTGCAGCTCCTGCGCCTTTTTCACAAAGCGCTGCACCGCCTCCACATTACGGCCTAACGGCACCGGACGAATCAGCCGTTCTGCACCCATACCTTCGCCCAACCGCGTTTCCGCCACTTCTGTATAAATCATCTGCAACTGCCCGTCCACCAGCTCCGCCACCGCCAGCCGTGTACTGTTGGTACCCATATCGATCACTGCCTTGCGCATCTTATTACCTCCTGCTTCTGTTTACAAGTTCTTTTTTATTTTATCCCGCTAACCGGAAAAATTATAAAACGAAAAAAGCGGTGTACCGTTACGCACACCGCCTGCCTCTTAATATCGATTGCCGCTTTTCCGCTTGTTATTCATATTTTTGTTGAGAGAAGCCAGCTTTTCATCGCTGTCTTTCATAAAACGGGCCAAACGGTCTTCAAAGGAAACAGTTGGCTGCTTTGGCCGTTCTTTCGCCTGGCGAATCGACAAACCAATCTTTCCACTGTCATCAACATTGATTACCTTTACCTTGACAGCATCTTTCAACTTTAAAAAATCGTTTACGTCATTCACATAAGTGTCTGCCACTTCAGAGATGTGTACCAGTCCGGTTTCTCCTGTGCTGAGTTCAATGAATGCTCCAAATTTTGTAATACCTGTTACGGTTCCCTCTAAAATTTGCCCTTTACTGATGGACATGCGAACAAACTGCCTCCCTAAAAATTAAAATTTATGTCATACTGTTGTGACACATCAGATTAAAACATAACAGCGCTATGGTGCCTGCGTGGTATTGACCTTTCGGATCAGGATCTCTCCATCCTTCACCAGTCCCAGCTTTTCGCGCGCGATCTCTTCCAGCGCATCGGAGCTGTTCATGTAATCCAGATCAGCCTGCAGTTCTTCCTGTGCCGCGTAGGCAGCATCCAGTTCCCGGGCCAGCTGCTGCTGCTGCATTTTTAACTGAACGATACTGCTTCCGCCATAAACCAGATGGCAAACGACATAAATTGCAACTAAAGTAATGATGGTTCGTTTTACATTAACTTTTTTTCCTTTTTTCTTGGCCATTGGTTCACCACCCGCATGTTTTTCTATCTATTTATTATATAATAAAAGCCTCTTAAATGCTATATCAACTTGAAAAATTATTTTCATTTTTTTCTGTAATATTTTCCTCTTCCGCATCTGTTTCCTGCCTTGCCACGAAAAAATTCTGTATCATCTTTCTGCATGGCTGCCAGCACCACCGATTCAGCAAATGCCAGGGCAGCATCACAAACCGGCAAAACCAGTGCCATGCAAACAGAATTCCCCGGGCCAGCAGCAGGCAGGGCCTGTTCAGCCATCGCCGGCATGCCAGATGATACGCTATGGCCCCGCTTAGCAGACCAAACACAATATAATTGCGCAGCAGGCCTCCGCTCACCCGCAGCAATACCAGCCAAAGCAAAACACCCCATAACAGACAAAACAGAAAATCGATCACAGTCTTTTTTCCGTAACGCCAGCGCCCGCATAACGCCAGGCTTTGCTCTTCATGGGCAGTCAGCAGCATCACCCAGCCCACAGCAGCCATCTGTGCCATCTGCCAGAGTTGTTGTCCTACCGTATAGTCTGTCATGAAAACAAACGGGAAACAAAGCCCTTCTGCTTTTTACTGCTGCGAATCCGCTTTTTCTGTTCCTCCACATAGACAAAGCTGTCGATGACACCATCCACCTGCAGGCTGCCATGCTCTACATCCAGACTGGTCACATTCAGATGCTGTCCTTTGATCTCCAGCCTGCCCAGTTCTGTTTGCAGCACAATTTTTTCTTCATCAAACTCATCCACATTGTTCACACCGCTGAGCCGCATCAGCTGCCGGTTTACCAGCTCCAATGTATTTTTTTCCTGCTCCTGCATAAAAATCGCCTTCCTTTCCCAGAATACTATACTTTATGCAGAAAACCCGCCTGCTATGTCCGCATCTTGCAGGTATGACCGTTTACCATGCTTCGCTGGCCATCAGGCCAAGGCCCCCTGCAGCAGGCGCAGAAAATTATCCCGGCAGACCTGCCGGATCTCTTCTTTCGCAAAGCCCCGCTGCTCCATCAGCTGCAACAAAGCCTCTGCCTTTTGATATTGCTGTAATTCGGGCAGTTCTGCTGTCGTGCCATCCTCCGCCCAGTAATTCAAATCCAGGCCAAGCCCCACATGCTCCGTACCCACCAGCTCCGCCGCATGCACCAGATGGTCGGTCAGATGCTGCAGATCCTGCTTTTCCCGGGCCGAAGCAATAAATGAAGGGTAACTGTTGATGCCTATCAGCCCTCCTGTGGCAGCAATGGCTTTGATCTGATCATCGGTCAGATTGCGGGGCACATCACACAGTCTGCGACAATTGCTGTGCGATGCGATCACCGGTCCATCCGCCACAAGCAGCACATCCCGCAGAGAGCCATCGTTCAAATGTGATACATCCAGCAGCATGCGTTTTTTCTGGATGCGCCGCACGGCACGGCGGCCCAGATCGGTCAGTCCGTCCCCGGTATGCACGCCACCGGCAAAATCGTTGGCGCCATTCCAGGTCAGTCCCACATGGCGCACGCCCTGTTCGTACAGCCAGTCTATTCTGGCCTCGTTCTGTGGGCAGCCATCCAGCCCCTCAACGCCCAGTAAAAAATAAATGCTTCCCTGCTGTTGCGCCTGCACCAGATCATCGGCGGAGCGCAGCAGCGTTATTTCATCGCCGCACACCTCTAACTCCTGTTTTAAAGTCTGCAGCTGCTGGGTCACCTGCACCGCAGCCGGTACCGCCATATCCGGATTACTCCACAGCACAGCGATGCATCCCTCCACCTGTCCCTGTCGAAACCATTTCTCATAACAGCGACGAAACACATCCGCTTCGCCCTGCTGCCGTTTCTGATTCATGCCATAGAGGATATCCGAATGTCCATCAAATATCATGTCAATCGTCATCTTCTTTCTTAAACTAGTATTATCTCATCCAGCAGGCTGATAACATCACCCTGAAACATAAAAATACCGCCAGTTAAATGATATGAACCAGCGGCAGATTTTATTTTTTTACTCCACAGTGGCCAACAGCTTAGCCATATCGGGAAACAGGTCGCCCAGCGTGGATGTCATCGGTTCCACCGGTTTAAAGGCTTCAATGACCGGGCCCATAATGCGCTGAAACTCCGCTTCATTTTTGGACAGCGCAAAAATTTTGGCAGTATTGCGGGCATCCCACAGTGCATCGTGTTCTTCCCCGTCAAATTCAGACTGAATGGCATTGATGGCATGCTTTAAGGCTACCCGCTTTTCAATCCCCAGCAAATCACAGAAAATGCGCT
>CAMFFG010000019.1 GCA_945949655.1 uncultured Peptococcaceae bacterium | reverse complement strand
CCCAGAATACCGCCAATTTTTCCTACGGCAGCTGGCACGCGGCCACCCATGACCAGATATTTCATTGTTTTTACGCAGGCAAACAGGCGAACCTTATGGCGCAATGTTTCGAGCTGCTGGGCGATCTGCCGGGCTGATCGTCCCTGATCGCGCAGGCGCACAGCGATCTGTACCAGCAGGTGATGACCTAAGGCGGCGTTTAAGCTGTCTACCAGATAGATGCGTTCTGTGTTCAGCATCTGCAGGGCTGCCTGTGCCGATTGAAAGGTACCGCTCAGCTGGCTGGAAAGAAAGATTCCAACGATCTCGTCGCCTGCTTCTACATAAGACTGAAAAGCCTGATAAAATTGAAAGGGCGTGATCTGTGAAGTGGTGGGCAGTGTTTCTACCTGCTCCAGTTTGTGATAAAAGTCAGATACAGATAGTGTCTGTCGGTCCAGATATTCCGTTTCACCGAAATAAATATGGATTGGGATGACATCGACCTGCAGTCTGGCAGCCAGTTCAGGATCCAGCTCGCTGCTGCTGTCTGTGATAATGCGAATCAAAACAAAACCTCCGATACAAGTTCTGTGCCCGTGCATCATGCGTGCGATCCGGCTAGCGCAGGCAGGACAACAGAAAACAGATATAAAAATAGATAATAACGAATTTATTTCTCAGTTGTCAACTAAGTTTGAAAGAGATTGGCGCTTTTGTAACCAAATCAAATAAAGATTTTGATAGAATTTCGAAAAGTAAACGGTTTCTTTTTTATCATTCTCGTCGTAAGATAAGAACAGACTTTTTACGGAGGGCTGAATGGTGAACGGAAAAAATAAATCGAGGAAAACAACAGAACAGGAAAAAGTGACAGAGCAAAAAACAAAACTGAAACATATTTTTGCTATTTATAAACGGGATTTAAAAAATATTCTGCACAATCCGGTGGCACTTTTGATTATGCTGGGGCTTCTGATTCTACCATCGTTATATGCCTGGGTGAATATTGTGGCCTGCTGGGATCCTTACGGAAACACCAATGGCATTAAAGTGGCGGTAGTCAATCTGGATCAAGGCGTAACATTACAGGGAACGGACATCAATGCCGGTGATGAGATTGTCAAAAACCTGCGGGAGAATGATGCCATCGGCTGGCAGTTTGTTTCGAAAGAAGATGCTGAGTATGGGCTGACCCATGACCGGTATTATGCCATGCTGGAAATTCCGGAAGATTTTTCACTGCAGCTGTTGAATGTGCTGGATAAGGATTATCAGAAACCGCAGATCATTTATCGGGTAAATGAAAAAAGCAATGCCATTGCACCGAAAATCACGGACACCGGTGCGAAAACAGTCACCAATGAAGTGACCAGATCCATTCTGGACGTGGTGGACAAAGTTGTATTCTCCTTGAGCAATGGTGCAGGCCAGGAAATTGAAAATAATGAAACAAAAATTAAAAAGCTGCGCGATGTGGTGCTGACAGTCAATGCTAATTTTGCAGAACTGGAAGCGGAGCTGAATAAGGCCAATGAAGGGCTCATCACCATCGAAGAATTGCTGACATCGGCCAATGATGCACTGCCGTTGCTGGAAGATGGTGTTTCCCGTCTGCAGGATTTCTCGATGCAGAGCAGTGCGTTATTAAATGAGGCGCAGCTTCTGCAGCGGGATGGTGTGGATTATGTGGCCGGTAAATTTGTCCAGTGTCAGCAGCTGATCACAGAGACACGGGATCTGCTGGAAGAGACGCGAACAAAATTGGATGATGCGGAAGCCTTCGCGCAGCAGATTCCACCGTTAGTAGAGAAAGCAGAAAGGCTGCAGGCAAAACTGGAAGTGTTGCTGCACTGGCTTAAACAGCAGGATATTCCGGATCCGGAATATGACAAATGGCTGGAGCAGCTGCAAAAGGCAGAACAGGCCAGCCAGAAGCTGATCGAAATACTGCAGGGGCTGGAAGCCGATCCAGCTCAGATACAGCAGACTGTGCTAGCTGTTTGTGATGCCGTCAGTGATGTAATGGGAAAAACAGAGAAAGCCTTGCAGATGGAGGAAGTTATCCTGCAGGATGCGTTAGAAAAAGCGGAAATCGAAGAAATAAGAGCAACTCTGCAGGAACAGCTGCAGAAAAATCGGGAAATGCAGCAGGAACTGCTTCAGAAGCAGACGGAGATCAGCGATAAACGGGAAACCCTGGCAGCAATGACGCCGGAAGAGATAGCCGGACAGATATCGGCAATAGAACAGGATCTGCAGCAGATGCAGGAACTGATTCGGCGGGCAGAAACGCTGGTACAGCAGGCGAAAGATGCCGGACTGGATGTGGACACTGTATTGCAGGAGCTGGAATATTTGAACTCCCTGATGGAGACAGGCATCCAGCAGGTTCGTTCTCTGCTGGCGACGGCGGATCAGGCATTTATGCTGTCTGATGAAATTCTGGACACCGCGGAGCAGACCTTAGATGAGATCGAGCAGATCATGCAGAATGTCACAGATCAGTATGAGAACCGCTGGTCTGTCATGCTGGAAACAGCCTTTGCAGATTTATATGGCACATTGGACGATCTGGATCAAGCGCTGGTGAAGGCTGAAGACGCCATTCCGAAAGTAGCGGCGTTACTGGAGCTGGGCAATGAAGCAGAGGGAAAAAGTGCTGATCTGCTGGCACAGCTGAATGACGCCGTGCCGGCGGCAAAGGCTGAATTGCAGCGGCTCAGCCAGGTGATGGCTCAATTTAATGATGAAAATCTGGATAAACTGATCCGTTTACTGGAAAACGATGCAGATGCATCTGCGGAATTCTTTTCTGGGCCAGTAGAACTGAAAACAGAGCGGCTGTATCATCTGGACAATTATGGATCTGCCATGACACCGTTTTATACGGTGCTGGCTATCTGGGTGGGATGTCTGCTGCTCTCAGCAGTGCTGACCACCGAGACTTTGCCTGTTATAGCGGGACGGAAAAACACAATGATGGAAGAATATTTCGGCAAATTGCTCACATTTCTTACATTGGGTTTTGGTCAGTCCCTGATCGTTTCACTGGGCGATAAATTTATTCTGGGTGTAACCGTTACGGATCTGTCCATCTTTCTGGGGTTCAGTCTGTTTACTTCCTTTATTTTTATTCTGATTGTTTACAGTCTGGTTTCTATTTTAGGAAATGTAGGCAAGGCTATATGCGTAATCCTGCTTGTTTTTCAGATTTCTGGTGCCGGGGGAACGTTTCCGGTAGAAGTAATGCCGAAATTTTATCAGGTTCTGCAGCCATATCTGCCGTTTACTTATGCCATTGGCGCTATGCGAGAAGCCATATCTGGCCCGGTGGTAGAAAATCTGTTTTTTGATTTCTGGCATTTGCTGCTCTTTGGCCTTTTGGGCTTGTTTCTGGGCATTACTTTGAAGAAGCCGTTGCGGCCACTGCTGGAATGGTTTAATGCAAAGTTTAAAGAAAGCGGTTTGAGTGAGTAATGAAGTAACTTGTAAACAAAATTTACGCTCATGAATAATTTAAAATAAATAAGAGTGGCTGTTGCACAGTTTGATGAAAGAAATTAATTCTGTGTTACAGTCATTTTTATTGTGAAAAGGGTTATATAGAATTATATTTTTTTGAAATAGTCTAAAAGGTATGTGTAAAAATTTTCTTCACAAGAAGAAAGGGAATTATTAGAGATTGCGTAGATATATACCTCATTATTTATCTCGGTGACAGGAATTTTAAAAAATTTAAAGGTTCCATTGTTTACTTCTTCATCTAAGGCAGATACCTTGCGACTTGGCAAAAAAACAGCTTTATTTTGCTTCATAAAAGATAAAATATCCCCATAAGAAGCCACTCGATAGGATGAAGCAAAATATTTTTCATACATTTTTGAAATTACATCATTTTTTACAGAATGGTAAACCAGAGAAAGTGTTTTTAGATCTTCTAAATCGAGAGAGTCTTTTTGAGCAAGAGGATGTGTGCTTCCAATACATAAAACTCTCTCGTCTGTAAGAATATGATTATAGCGCCAGCCTTTTTTGTCTATATGTTCTAGAATTTGTTCACGGAGATTCGCTGGGATAGAAAGTACAGCAATATTTGATGCACTATTTTCCAAATTGTCAACCAATGTTTGAGGAAATACATTATATAAATAAAATTTGATATTAGGATAGATTTCATTAAACGGGAAAATAAGATTCTCAAAGAAATACTGACTTGCGCTTGGCATAACACTTAAATGAATAGAACCTGTTGTACATTGAGAAGGCTCAGATTTCTGGCAATACCATTGATCCATATTTTTTTTAAAAGCCAAGAAATCGCTATAAACAGTTAAACCTAATTCAGTCGGAATGACACCATACTTTGTGCGTTTAAACAAAGGTTGACCTAATTCTTCCTCTAAATTTTTAATTGTAATGGATAAAGATGGTTGCGAAATATGAAGTTTTTGTGCGGCTTTACTGATAGAACGAGCTTCAACCACTTCTAAAAAATAAATCAGTTGATTTAACTGCATAAGTTCCACTCTCCTAGCAGGGATAATTCATAGTTTATATTATAAATGATTATTTATTTTTTTCAATATAATATAAGAAAAGTTGATTATATATAATAAGAACTATATGTAGATATTTAAGCGAGATAATATATAGACTTGTCTATATATAAAAATATATTATTATTTGTATTTTACTATTTAGGATGAAGATGATATATTGAAACCAGCAATTAAAGCAATCAGGCCTGAATGTGACAATTGTGAACAATAGTTTAATCATAAAAAATAGGAAGGTGGAAAGAATGTTACAAAATTTGAGTAAAAATAAAACATCATACTATGTTCATACAATTATTATGATTACGATTGTGCTGATTTTTTATTTTCTGCCGGCAACAAAACCATTAACACCTTTGGGCATGCGAGTTATAGGGATATTTTTAGCAATGTTGTACGGTTGGCTGTTTTGTGATGTAGTGTGGCCAAGTTTGTTTGGTTTGATTATGCTAGGTGTTTGTGGATATGACAAAATTGCCAATGTGCTTGCTTCTGCTTATGGGAATACAACAGTTATTATGTTGATTTTATTTTGTGCGGTGACAGCGATTTTAAGTGCAGCTGGAATTGCAGAATATATAGCAAATAAAATGATCAGCTTAAAAATTTTGCAAGGAAAGCCTTATGTATTAATGCTGGTACTGTTACTGGTCATGGTGGTTTTGGCTTTGACAGTTGGCGCTACAGCGGGATTTTTGATCATGTTACCATTGATTAAAGAAATCAGCAAAAGTTTTGGTTACAAGCCAGGTGATAAGTGGCCCATGTATATGATTTTGTCGGCTGCATATATTGATTGTGTTTCTTATCAATTGTTGCCCTTTAAAGCAGGGCCAGCGTTGGTCTATGGAACATATACACAATTTTCTGGTGTAACAGAAATTAACTATGTTTCCTATATGATTTGCGTATTTGCAATGTTAGTCGCAGCAATTGCGGCAGCAGTATTGTTTTGCAAATTTATATTACGCCCTGATGTGGGACCGATCAAAAACATGTCTTCTGGTGTATCTGGAGGAATCCATGGGAATGTTACAGAAAAATTGAGCGGATACCAAAAATATGTATTGATTTCATTTTTGATCCTAATGATAGCATTGCTTTGGCCCAATATTGCGCCAGCAAGTTGGGGTGTCACAGCATTTTTAAAGGGACTCACAACGAATGGTATTTTAATGGCATACATTATGATTTACATGTTTTTCAATTTTAAAGATGGTATTAGTTTCAAAACCATTCTCTCAAGAGATATGGCATGGCCAGCAATTTACTTAGTAGCAGCTGCGATGACAATGGCATCGGCATTTCAGTCTGAGACAACAGGGATCATGGCGTGGATAGAGTCAGTTGTAACACCAATGGTGGCTGGACAAAATATCTATGTTTTTGTGTTAATCATTATGATTTTAAGTATCTTAATGACGAATATTGCAAACAATATGGCGACGCTAGCCATTTTTACCCCATTAGCATATACGATTGGTATGAGCACAGGCGCAAATGTTTCTATGGAAGCTTTGATGCTTTGCGTGCTGATGACAGGAGCTGTTGGTTTGGTAACACCACCGGCTTCTTCGATCAGTGCATATATGTATGGAGAAAAAGAATGGCTTCCAGGCAACTGTGTATTTAAATATGGTTTGCTGTTCTGTTTGGTATTTAATGTTATCATCGTATATGTCTTTGGTTTTGGTCTTGGCTCATTGCTGTTCTAAAAATCAACAGGCATAATAATAAAATCATGCCAGTGGAAAAAAGTGCATAAAATTAAAGACAGGATAAAGATATAGAGAGGGTGTTCAATTATGAAAGCAACATACATGGAAAAATACTCAAAAATGTTCGAACCATTGACGATCAAAAGAGGAAAACATGAATTTGTATTTAACAATCGTGTTATGATGGCTCCGGTAGGCATTGTAGCTACTGGTGGTGGTGCAGACAATGGACGCATTAATGCTTTTGGCGTAGATTATTGGACTGGCATTATTAGAGGAGGTTTTTCCTCGGTTTGTTTACCAATGGAGATTCCTCATGAAGGAAGCCATGATGGTGTGTTTGACATGAATCCGAAAGAATGTAATTATATGAATTTTCATTTACTGCAAAGATCAGTACATGCCTATAATGGAAAAACATTTGCAGAATTGATTCATGGTGGCCGCTGCATGACTCGTAAAGATTTGCCTTTGTTGGGAGCTAGTGATTCTGAATATCAGGGACGGCATGTTAAAGGTATGGATCAGCAAGATATGGAAGACATTATCAATATGTGCACTGACTTTGCTAGCCAGGCCAGACGTTCCGGTTTTGATGGAATTATGATACACATGGCACATGGATGGTTATTCCATGATTTCCTTTCTCCGCTCAGCAATAAACGTACAGACGAGTTTGGAGGCAGTGTGGAAAATCGTTGCCGTTTTCCACTTATGGTATTAAAAGCTGTTCGTGAAGTTATTGGAGATGACTTGCTAATTGAATTACGATTGACAGGTAATGATGAGATGGAGGGAGGCATTACTCCAGAAGATGCAGCACAACAGGTATTGCTTTTACAAGAGTATGTGGATATGATTCATATCACATGCGGAACACGACTAGATGTTACAAGCAGACCGCGGATGACACCAACCAGTTTTTTTCCAACAGAACATAATGCGTATGCCAGTGAAATTGTGAAAAATACGCCAGGGGTTAGAATCCCAATTGGTACAGTTGGCGGTATTGGAAATCCAGAACGAACAGAAAAATTGCTGGAAGAAGGCAAAGCAGATTATGTTTTGATTGCTCGTGCTGCTATTGCGGATAACGAATGGGTTAAAAAGGTAAAAGAAGGACGAGAATCGGATATTCGCCCTTGTCTGAGATGTAATATGTGCCTTGACCATGGGCGCAGAAAAGCAAAAATTAAAAGTAAAGAACTTGTCATGGCAGATGAAGTGAGTTTTGACCGTCGCTGTGCAGTAAATCCGCTATCTATGCAGGGTATTACGAAAAAGAAATTTCCTCTTCCGGAACGCAAAAAGAAAGTTGCTGTTATCGGTGGTGGCGTTGCCGGTATGAGTGCAGCTTTAAGTGCTGCGAACAGAGGACATGAAGTTTTGTTGTATGAAAAATCTGATAGACTAGGCGGGCAGGCACTTCTATCTGACGGTATGTGGTTTAAAAAAGAAATGAAAGATTATCATGAGTGGCTTGAACGCCAGGTTCGGAAAAATGAAAATATTTTTGTTGTATTGAATACAGAGGTAACGCCGCAAACTATTGCAGATATAGATCCAGATGCGACTATTGTGGCAGTAGGTGCGAGACAAATTGTACCGTCAATCCCAGGAGCAGAAAAAGCTATGATGGCTTTTGATGTATTTGGTAATGAGGATAAAGTTGGTAAAAAAGTTGTCATTATTGGTGGCGGTGATATTGGCTGTGAATTGTCAATTCATTTGAGTGGTCTTGGTCATGAATGTTCTGTTGTGGAATTGACACATTTTCAAGCTGGTAACGCAGAGCTTTCAATTAGAATGTCGATTCTGCAGTTTATGGAAAAAGAAAAAGTTGTGACTTATTTAGATACAAAAGCAACTGAAATTACAGAGAAGGGTGTTTATATTGAAAACATCGATGGAACAGCATTTTTGGAAGCAGACACTGTTATCCTTTGCGTTGGGACAGAACCACTGGTAGAAGAACGGGATAGTTTTAAACATGTTTCATTTGATGTAATCAATGTTGGTGACTGCAAAAAAGCGTCGAATATGCAGCATGCAATTGAAACAGGTTTTGATGCAGGTATGATTCTATAAATCCAGCAAATATTTTAGCGTTGGAAAGGAGTAAAAAATATGAAGCCAATTTATAAAGAAAAATATCCCCATTTATTTGAACCAATGTATGTAGGAAAGAAAAAAGTTCGTTTTAATAATAGAGCTCTCGTAACTCCGCTGGGGTCCGGTGCTACTGGTGGCGGGGAAGATAGTGATGGTCGTATTAATACTTTTGGGATTGACTATTGGATGAGATATATTCAAGGAGGTTTTTCATCTGTGTGTTTGCCGATGGAAGTGCCGATTGACGGTAGTCATGAGCATATGTTTAATGTAAATCCAAAGACATGTAACCAGATGAACTTTCAACGCTTGCAACGCGCAGTGCATGCTTTTAATGGGCGTACTTTTGCAGAATTGATTCATGGTGGTCCCTATTGTAATTTGCCAGGATATCCAAAACTAGCTGCCGATGATGAGCCACATTTAGGTGCACGTGCGGCAACAAAAGAAGAAATAGAAGAAATTGTGAAATTATTTGCTGAATATGCAGGATGGATCAAAACAGCAAATTTCGATGGCATTTGCCTGCATTATGGACATGGATGGATGTTTAACTATTTCTTGTCGCCACTGACGAATCACCGGACAGATGAGTTCGGTGGAAGCATTGAAAATCGCTGCAGATTTCCTCTTATGGTAATCAAAGCAATTCGGGAAGCGGTTGGCGATGATTTACTGATTGAAGTGCGTCTAAATGGCAATGACGAAGTGGAAGGTGGCATTACGCCAGAAGAATGTGCTGAGCAGGTTAAAATTTTTGAACCTTATATTGACATGGTGCATATTACCTGTGCACATCGTGTAGATGCAATGACTAGACCAAAGCAAGTGCCGACTGGATTCCAGAGAACTGCGCATAATGCTTATGCCAGTGAGATTGTAAAAAAATCCGGTGTGAAAATTCCTGTCGGTGTAGTTGGAGGTATTTATGATCCGGCTGTTGCAGAAGAAGTGTTAGCGAAGGGCCAAGCTGATTATGTTCTTATGGGACGTTCAGCCATGGCAGATCCAGAAATCATCAAAAAAGCGAAAGAAGGAAGAGAAGACGATATTCGTCCGTGCTTACGATGCAATTATTGTATGGACCATGGTCGCAGAGTCGCAATTTCCAAGGATTTACATCTATTAGCGCATCCTAGCTATGATCGCCATTGTATGACAAATCCAATGCAATTTCAGAGCGCTTCAAAATATCGTATTCCACCTGCAGACCGGGTAAAAAAAGTTGCAGTAGTTGGCGGTGGTGTAGCAGGGATGGAAGCTGCAATCAGTTGTGCAGACAGAGGACATTATGTAGTTCTTTACGAAAAAACAGATAAGCTAGGCGGCCAGGCTTTGTTATCTGATGTAATGTGGTTCAAGAAAGAAATGAAGTTATTCCATGAATATTTGGAACGACAGGTGAAAAAACGTGATAAAATTACAGTGGTATTCAATACAGAAGCAACGCCAGAAATTATTGATGTGCTTGATCCAGATGCAGTAATTGTGGCAGTAGGTGCAGAACAAATTGTGCCGCCAATTCCTGGTGTGGAAAAAGCAATGATGGCTTTTGATGTGTTTGGCAATGAAAATCAGGTTGGCAAAGATGTTGTGATTATTGGTGGCGGATCTATAGGCGTTGAACTAGGCATTCATTTAAATAGTTTAGGTCATGAATGCATAATTGTTGAGATGGGAGAACACATTGCAGCGAAAGCTCAGTTAACGGAACGAACAGCATATATCAATGCAATGCAGGAGTATCATGTGAAAACCATGGAAAATACTACTTGCGTAGAAATTACCGATCAAGGCGCATATGTAGAGAATAATGAAGGACGACAACTTCTGGAAGCTGATACAGTTATCATTTGCGCAGGTACAAAGTCGTTGGTAAAAGAAAGAGATAAATTTATTGATACTGCATTTGATGTAATTAATGTAGGTGACTGCGTAGAAGCTTCGAGTATCGTAAATGCGGTGCATACAGGTTATGATGCAGGGTTGACATTATAAATCTTCTACTGAGTTATTTTCATACAGAGTTATCCACCGGCTGTGGATAACTCTGTGGATAATATCTGAATATCGGTAGGAATTTTGTGCATGATTTATGTTTTTCAGTGGAAAAGCAATAGAAAAAACAGGTTAAATACATGAAAATAATTTGAATAGAAAAAACGCCGGAAGCAGATCAACAGCTTGTTCATCCACTTCCGGCTTTTCTGTATGTTCGGGCAGCGTATAGTTGCATTTATCCACAAAATGCACAGATTTATGCACAGTTGAGGCATTTGCACAGATCAGTCCGGTTTTCTTTTATAAAATGTCGCCAGCCCGCCAATATCATAAACGTGGGTATATCCCATGGCGTAAAGTATTTTGGTGGCCTGTTTGCTGCGGGCCCCGCTCTGGCAATAGATCAGGAGTTGTATTAAGATGTACTATGCCATAGAAAAAATAGTTTGTCAATTTTTTGAGTGA
>CAMFFG010000018.1 GCA_945949655.1 uncultured Peptococcaceae bacterium | reverse complement strand
GTAAGCTCGGCCCAGCGTCTGCCAAATGGCAACACCGTGATCACCGACGGCAGCGTTGCCCGTATTTTTGAAGTAACACCGGAAAAAGAAATCGTGTGGGAATTTAAAAACCCATTTGAAAACGAAGGTGCAGCTATGATGTATCGTACCTATCGTTATCCATATGAATATGTGCCACAGGTAGAAAAACCAGTGGAAGTACCTGTAGAACGCATTGATAACATGAAATTCCGTATGCCAGGTGCAGCTTCCTGTGAACTGCAGAATATCACAGAAGTACCGGAAGCACTGGGTTACAGCTCCAAAATTGCTGCTTGCGTGACAGAAGAAACTGCAGATGAAGAAGAAGAAGGCGCAAAATTCTAATCGGTAGCTAACTTTACAATAGAAGATAAAATAAATGACGGGCGAGCAATAGCGAGCGTACATCATGATAGAGCTGTTACTCGCCTGTTGTTGCAGTATAAACTGGAATAAAAAATAAAAAAAGATAGAAATGAGGAGATTGCTATGTCTGAAAAAACAGAAACAGTAAAATGGACGTACTGGCTGCATCTGGCAATTGGCATGTTCTTTATGTTTGTGTTCCCGCGTTTAACTCCCTTTGAACCGGTCACAGAAGTTGGTATGGCCGTCATGGGTGTTTTCATTGGGATGGTATATTTATGGTCCACCATGGACAGCATCTGGCCAAGTATGTTAGGCTTGCTGCTGGTAGGGATTTCTGGCTATGTACCAGAGCTGCAGGGCTATGCAGCGGTAAAAGATCTGTTCCTGAATGCCTTTGGTACAGAAACCGTACTGGTATGTATGTTTGGGTTGATTTTGTTTGCAGGCGTAGAATATGTAGGCTGTACCAAGTATATGGCCCGCTTCTTTATGAGTCTGAAAATTTTAGAAGGACGTCCTTATGTATTCCTGTTTATTTTCTTCCTGTGCTCCTATGTCATTGCCGGTCTGACAAACCCTCTGGCCGCTATGCTGATTTTATGGCCGATTGCGCTGGAGATTTTAGAAAACTTCGGCTATAAAAAAGGAGACAAAATTTTCTATACCATCATCTGCGGTGTGTATCTGGCTTCTACACTGGGGCAGCCAATGCTGCCGTTTAAAGGCGCGCAGTATATGATTGTCAGCACTTTTGAAAAGATCAGTGGCTTAACTGTAAACTTTGCAAGCTTTATTCTGTTTAACTGGATCATGTCCATCATTTTACTGGTTTGCTTCCTGGCTATCATTCGTTTTCTGATCCGTCCGGATGTGGAAGCATTTAAAAAAATTAAAGTTGCAGACCTCACCAAAGAACAGCTGCCAAAAATGAATCCGCAGCAGATTGCCTTTTTCCTGATGATTATCATTTATATTGCGGCAATGCTGCTGCCAAATCTTCTGCCAAAATCGATTCCATTTATTGCGCTGCTGTCTCAAATTGGCTTACTGGGAATCAATGTGCTTTGCATCGTGGTGCTGATGATTATCCCGTATAAGGGAAAACCAATGATGGATTTTAGAGGTATTGCTAAAAAATCCTTCTCCTGGGATGTATTCTTCCTGGTTGCTGCGGCAGTATATGTATGTAATGCTATGACAGCGGAATCCACTGGGATCAAACCGTTCCTGGTACAGCTGTTGCAGCCACTGCTGGGCGGAAAACCGGAACTGGTATTTGTATTCTTCCTGCTGGCCTTTGCCATTATCACGACAAACTTTGCCAACAATGCCGGGATGGCTGTGGTACTGATGCCAGTTGTAATGGCATTTGCCGATCAGTATCCATCTGTAGAACTGACCGTTATCTGTATGTCCATTTGCATGATGGTGTTCGTGGCATTACTGACTCCTGCTGCATCTCCATATTGTGGGATCCTGCATGCCAGAAAAGACCTGGTAGAATACAAAGAGATCATGCAGCTGTTTTTACCGATGGTTGTGATTGCGCTGCTGGTATATACTTTGGTAGGGTATCAGATTGCAAAAATCCTTTTCTAAATCAAATAAAGCATTGGTCTGGCGGCTCCTGTCCGGTTAGAACAGGAGCTGCGCAGATCATTATTGGTCGGGGAAATAATGGGGATCATAGCATAGGCAGAGGAAGATTTTGTTGTGCTTTTGCAGTTTTATCATTTTTTTTGTATTTTTTTCTTGACTATCGGGCACAGTGTGTTAAAATTTTAAGTAAGAAATCTGTTTCTTGTGTATTGTTTAATTGTATACAGCGGCTGAGAGAACAATGGCGTTCTTTTCCAAAGCCTGAATGGCGGGAAAGGTGCGCAGGATATGTCGGCTTCTACTCCTGTTTGCATGGCGAGCAGGAGTTTTTTTATAAAAGCTGCAGGCGGTCCGATGGATGTAACGCAGCCGGCAGAACGGCTGTGCACAAAGCAGAAGAAAGAAATTCTTACGATAATTTGTATTTTATTGACAGCCGAGAAAGAATAGGATAAAATACAAAACTATAACAGGAGTAAATGGATCAATGTTCTTTGCGCTGAAAGAGAGCTGGCAATGATGAAACAAGCGAAGATAACTGCATACGCAAAAATTAATCTGGTGCTGGATGTACTGCGCAAACGGGAGGATGGTTACCATGAGGTGTCCATGGTGATGCAGGCCATCGATCTGGCCGATACCATTGTGTTGGAAGAAGCTCCGCGCAACTGGCTGATCACAGACAGCAAGTATATTCCGCCAAATATGAATAATCTGGCGATGAAGGCTGTCACCCTGATGCAGAATCATTTTAAGCAGGTACCGCCCCTGCAGGTGACCCTGCAGAAACGGATCCCGGTTGCAGCTGGACTGGCTGGCGGCAGTACAGACTGCGCAGCAGTGCTGCTGGGGATCAACCGTATGTATGGTTTGGGTTTAAGCCAGACAGAGTTGGAGCGGTTAGGCGCAGAGCTGGGATCCGATGTGCCCTTCTGCATTGGCGGGCCGACAGCGCTGGCCACAGGCCGTGGCGAAAAAATTGAGCCGCTGCCGCCATGTCCGCCGCTGTTCTTTGTGTTGGTCAAGCCGTCTTTTGGGGTATCGACGCCTAAGGTGTATGGCAATCTGCGGCTGGATCAGATCCGGCGGCATCCTGACGTGCAGGCCTGCATCGATGGGCTGCATAAGGGCAACGCTCTGCAGATTCTGGATGCGATGGGCAATCTGCTGGAATACAGCACATTCCAGCTGCAGCCCAATGTGAAAAAGCTGAAGCATAGCATGGCAGAGGCCGGTTGTGCGCATGTGCTGATGTCCGGCAGCGGACCTACCGTATTTGCTGCTTTCACCGAACAGCAGCAGGCGCAGCAGTATTATAAAACAATCAAGCCAGTATATCCGGGTGCAATTCTGTCCCGGACTGTAAATAAAACAATGCTGGAGGAAAGGGTGGAGCTCTATGGCAACGAATAGTCAGACAGAAAGAAAACTGGTGCCGATCAAACTGGACGGCTACAAACCACTGCGGGATGTTGTATTTGAAACATTGCGGGATGCGATCATTACACAGGTGTTAAAGCCGGGCGAACGCCTGATGGAAATCCAGCTGGCCGATGAAATGGGTGTGAGCCGCACACCGGTGCGGGAAGCGATCCGCAAACTGGAACTGGAAGGTCTGGTGGTGATGGTGCCGCGTAAGGGTGCTTATGTGGCGGGCGTCTCCATGAAGGATATCCATGAAGTGTACGAAGTGCGTTCGGCTCTGGAAATGCTGGCGGTAACGCTGGCTGCAGAACGCATCACAGAAGAAGAACTGGATGCCCTGGAACGGCAGGTGCTGCGGGAATCAGAGGAAGAAGACAAGCAGGATGGCAGCGATCTGGACAATATTATCTATATCGACAGCAGCTTCCATGATATTATTTATCAGGCAGCCCATAACCAGCGTCTGGTGCAGTTTGTCAACATTCTGCAGGAACAGCTGCAGCGGTTCCGTGCTGCTTCGCTGGCCCGCCCCGGTAGAAGCAAAACTGCGCTGGAGGAACACAAACAGATTGTGGAAGCCTTATCTGACCGCAACGGTGAACTGGCGGCGCGGCTGGCGCGGGAGCACATTGAAAATGCCGAAAATGCTATGATCGCCAGCATGGAAGAAAAAGGTGAACTGTACAAAAAATAATAGGCTGAAACGATAAGAAAAAAGAGGCGTTATCCATGCGACACGGTTGCGGTATAACGTCTTTTTTGTGTTGCAGAAGAAAAAATCTTTGCATCGAGCACAATTGTCTATAAAAAAGGTGCCTTTTTACCAGATACTTCCTTGAAAAAAACAAAAAATTGAGGTATCATATAGCATATAGTCATAAATCTGTTTTATTCATTCGATATATTTATGACAAATGGAGAATGACGACAAAAGGGCGGTGGGGAGAATGATAGTAACAGATATTCGAATCCGGAAGGTGAACACAGATGGACGCATGAAAGCAATCGTATCCATTACATTTGACGATGCCTTTGCAGTACATGACATCAAAGTGGTTGAGGGGGACAAAGGTTTGTTTGTGGCGATGCCGAGCAAACGGATGCCGGATGGAGAATATAAAGACATTGCACATCCTATTTCCAGTGCAACACGGGAAATGATCCAGAGTGCAGTGCTGAAAGAATATCAGGCAGTTCTGGCGGCTGCAGCTGAGCAAACTGTAAATGAATAAGAACAGATAGAAAAACAACAAAGGCGTTGTGAAAATTGAATCCAGGTGATTCTCTCTTCATGGCGCTTTTCTCTTTATTCTGTATATTGTATTTCAGCACAACTAGAGGCGTGTTACAGCACTTTTGTGTAAGCTGAAAATCTTTGCAACCAAAAGTGATAACTGACCGGTTTGTTACACTTGCAAACTGCATAAATCGAATTTATAATATGTACAGAATATAGCGGATATAGAGTGGATTTATGAAAAAGTGCTTAATGAGATATATCATCTCGGGGAGGATTACAGCACTGCATAGCGAATATATCTGTATTATTTCAGCGGCAGTCTGCTTTATAAAAATAGGATCTTTCCCGGGATTCTGAATTAGCCAGATAAAAATTGCAGAAGCATGGAAGAGATTCTTAAAATTTTTATGCGGGTTTTCTGCGCGAGACTATGAATTTTCAAAGAAGGAGGGTGGAGGCAGTATTGCGCAAGAACATATATGCTTGAGATAGCATAGTGGATTTATCTCAAAAAATTCTATCTTGGAAAAAGACAGGAGGACATTCTGATGAAACTGAAAAATAAAAAACTGATTGCAGGTTTACTGGCAACCTCTTTCACGCTGGCTACTGTACTGGCTGGCTGTGGTGGCGGTGGCAACAGCAATGCACAGCAGGCCAGCAGCGATCAGCCTGCTGAAACCATTACCTTTACCTGTGCAGATGTAATGTCTACCGGTAACAACGTATCTCTGGGGATTCACAAATTTGCTGAACTGGTTGAAGAAAAATCCGGCGGCACCATGATCGTAGACGTTCACTCCGATGCGGAACTGGGCAACGATGTAGATACTGTACAGCAGGTACAGGCTGGTTCTTTGGATATGGCAAACAGCTCCACCGATAACTTCAGCGCATTCGATCCAGACGTTACAGCATTATGTCTGCCTTACATCGTAAGCAGCGATAAACTGCAGCCTCTGTACGATGCAATCGACAATGGCGAACTGGGTGACTACTACAGAGAAAGAATGGCTGCACAGAACCTGCATCCATTAATGTGGTGTGAATATGGGTTCCGTTGCTTCCATTCCGCAACCAAACCGATCACCTCTCCAGCTGACATGAAAGATATGAAACTGCGTGCTACCAGCTCCAAAGTTGAACTGGCTGCAGCCGAAGCACTGAGCGCACCAGCACAGACTGTAGCATGGGGCGAAACCTACACAGCTTTACAGCAGGGTACTGTAGACGGTGAATCCAACACCTTCGGTCTGCTGCATGCTGCAAAACATGATGAAGTATTAAAATACTCCGCTACTACGGAACACAACTACTCCATGCACATCCTGTTCATGGCTGAAGACAAATATCAGGCTCTGACTGATGAACAGAAAGCGATCCTGGACGAAGCAGCTGCTGAAGCCGTTGCATGGCAGCGTGAACAGTCTGCAACACTGGAAGCTCAGGCTAAAGAAGATTTCAAAGCAAACGGTGTTGAAATCGTTGAGCTGACCGCAGAACAGAAAGCAGAATGGGCCGACGCTATGGCTGGCGTATACGACAAAATGGTTCCATCTGTAATTTCTCAGGAAGTTGTAGATATGATCCGTGCTACCCAGGAATAAGATTTTCGGGTAAAAACGAGAAAAATCTGAATCTATAAAAATTTAAGAAGAAAAGCAGAATTGCAGTGAGAAGTGTGCATCGAATTGCAGCCGCAATTCTGCTTTCTTCATGAATGCAGAAAATGTAAAAATACTGTTAACCGGGTTTATATTGTGTTAAGCAGTATGGTTGGAGGAACATAGAAGCAGTAGTAGAGCAAGTATGTACTTATGGCTGGTCCTTCTTCGGCCGGCACAGCAGCGTGGCCGAACAGAGCATGCTGCCAAAAAAGACAGATCTTATTTCATATCATGAAAACAGAAACCTCATAATAAGAATAATAAGAACTGACCAAGTAAAGAACTGACCAAGAGGTGAATGTAATGACAGAAGCTGTTGCAACAAAAGAAAAAAAAGGCGCGCTGCACTGGCTGGATGAAAACTTTGAAAGCATCTTCCTGGTAATCGGGATGCTGGCTATTATTTTTCTGATCACCTGGCAGGTGGCCTATCGTTATATTTTTACCAAATTTACATCGGGTGCCAGCACTATGGTAGCGGCAGCGCCGGAAGAGATCGCCCGTTATATTTTCGTGTGGATCTCTTATCTGGCTGTGCCGGTAGCCATTAAGCGCCGTGACCTGATCCGTGTGGATATTCTGTACGATAAACTGCCCAAACGGCTGCAGGGCATGAGCTGGGTCATCGTAGACGCCGCTATGCTGATCTGGGCCGGTATCATTACCGTACAGGGCGTTTTACAGATCGAAAAATTTATGCGGTTCAGCTCTGCTACCGCCGTGCTGCATATTCCATTCTGGCTGCTGTACATGGTTTTACCGGTAGCCTTTGGCTTATGTATTCTGCGTACCCTGCAGGATGTGTACAAACAGGTGCGGGAATGTGGCCTGGTAGACAGCCTGATCGCCATTGCAGTCGGCATTATCCTGTGTCTGCCCCTGATCCTGCATATTAAAGCAGCAACCATTCTCTATCTGTTTGGCTATTTTGTAATTTTACTGGCTTTAGGTGTACCGATCTCCATGTCGTTAGGGATCGCCTCTATCTTTACCATCTGGGCCAATCATCCGATCGATATTTCCTATGTAGCGCAATTATCCTTTGCTGCTATCGATAAAACAGCAATCATGTGTATTCCATTCTTCGTTGCTTCCGGTGACCTGATGGGCATCGGCGGTCTGTCCCGCCGACTGTTCTCCATGGCCGATGAATTCCTGGGCTCTGCTTACGGCGGTCTGGCTCTGGCTACTGTTGCTACCTGCGTGCTGTTCGGGGCCATGAGCGGTTCCGGTCCGGCCACAGTAGCGGCCATCGGCGCACTGTGTGTGCCTGCCATGGTGGAACGTGGTTATGATCAGAAATTCTCCGCGGCTATCGTAGCCTGCGCAGGGGCCATTGGTGTACTGATTCGTTGTATACGCTATTTCGGCCAACGTTTCTGTAGGGAAACTGTTTATGGCCGGTATCGTGCCGGGTCTGCTGGTAGCAGCAGTGCTGATGGCATACAGCTACTGGCTGGCCAGAAAAGAAGGCTGGAAAGGGGAAGATCGTCCCCGTACCTGGAAAACCAAGCTGCATGCTGTGTGGGAATCCAAATGGGCGCTGATGGTACCGGTTATTATTCTGGGCGGTATCTACGGCGGTTTTGTAACTCCGACCGAAGCCGCAGCAGTGGCAGCTTTCTACGGCTTGATCGTAGGGCTGTTCATCCATAAAGAAATTACCATTAAAAATCTGCTGCCTGCTATGGTAAACTCGGCAGCTACCTCGTCCATGATCATCGTGCTGATGGCTATGGCACAGATCTTCGGCAGTATCATGTCTATCGAACGGATCCCGACCATGGTGGCCAATGCCATCCTGAGCCTGACCACCAGCAAGCTCCTGATCCTGATTCTGATCAACATTCTGCTGCTGATCGTGGGTACCTTTATGGAAGCGCTGGCCGCCATCATCATTCTGGTGCCGCTGCTGCTGCCTATCGTGGAGCCGCTGGGCGTAGACCCGATCCATTTCGGCGTTATCATGGTACTGAACTTGGCCATCGGCTTTGTAACACCACCAGTTGGTGTCAATTTGTTCGTGGCCAGTGGGATCGCCAAGCTCAAACTGGCTGATATTGCCAAGGCGGCGCTGCCAATGCTGGGATTAATGATTCTGGTATTGCTGGTTGTTACCTACTTCCCGCCGCTGTCTATGACATTGCCGGCCTTTGTAAAATAGTTTTTTATGTCCCCTCAAATAATATAAAAATAACACAGAGAAAGTCAGTCAAAGTTTTTTTGGCTGGCTTTTTCTGTGTTATTTTTGTGTCATTTTTATGGAATGATATAGAGAATATCAGGATAAATAGTTGACGCAGAAACTATATCGCTCTATAATAGTTTCCAAAGAAACTGTGGGTCAGATCAGAATCTGGCAGCATGGAGGGTGAATGGTTTGGAACACATGAATATCGGACGCATGACAGCGGCCATGTACCGCACTGGACAGGGTATTCTGGCCAATCGACTGCAGCATCTGGATCTGAACGGCGGGCAGATGGACTGTCTGCTGGTGATCACATTACGGGAAGGCCTGAGCCAGATGGAGCTGGCCCAGCTTTTGTTTGCCGGTAAATCTGTGACGGCCAAATGGGTCAAGGTCCTGATCGAAAAAGGCTATGTGCAGAGGCTGGCTGATGAGCAGGATAAACGGGTATGTCACTTATATCTAACCGAGAAGGGGCGTGCTGCTGCACCCATGGTACAGCAGATCTTTCGGGAGCAGGTGCAGCTTCATCTGCAAAATCTGACCGAGGCGGAAGCGCTGCAGCTGACACAGCTGATGGAAAAGGTTCTGGCCGGACTGCTGCAGGAAAAAGAACGGCTGGAATCCATTACAGAGAAACTGACACCGGAAAACAGGAGTGTGTATGAAAATGAAAAAGATAACCAATCCTAAATGGATGAAACTGCTGAAAGTTTTGCATTTGCTGGGCATGATCCTATTGTGTGCAGGGCTTTTGGGGGCCAAGCTGCTTTTACTGCAGCCAGACCCGGATCTGCCGACGGTAGCTTTATTAGGGGCAAACTTTACCCGCAACGGCGGGATTCTGCTGTTGGGTACAGGACTTATCTATAATCTGTTTACCCGCTACGGGGTCAAACGGATGTGGATCGTGCTGAAATGGGTCGCTACAGCAGCATTGATCGCCATCAGCGTGCTGCTGCCGGCTTCTGTGCTGATCGTAGCGGTACAGTTGCTGTTGCTGCTTTTTATGATTGCGGCATCTGTTTATAAATGGCAGTAAAAACGAAAGAAATCAGAAAACGGATAATGAGAAAAGGGATAAAAAATCGTGGATCAGGGGGAAACAAGCTTTATGGAACAGGAAAAAGAGTTGCGAAAAGAGATATTTCAGAAACGATGGCTGATTTTTCTGGCTGTGGTACTGCAGACCTTCATCAACTGCGTGGACAGCAGCAGTATCAATGTGGCACTGCCTACCGTGGCCGATGAGCTGGGTGTCACCATGGCCAGTGTAGAGTGGGTGGTCACCGCCAACACGCTGGTGATTATCTGCCTGATCTTACTGTTTGGCAAACTGGGTGATACCATTGGAAAAGACAGGAGCTTTAAGGCGGGGATCCTGGTATTTATCGCAGGCTCTCTGCTCTGCTTTTTTTCGCGCAGCTTTGTTATGCTGCTGGCGTGCCGTGTCATTGAGGGCATTGGTTCTGCTGCCACCATGGCCAATAACCAGGGCATTATCGTGCAGACCTTTCCGCTGCATGAGCGGGGCAAAGCGCTGGGCCTTTCCGGCAGCAGTGTGGCGCTGGGCTCTATGATGGGCCCCTCGCTGGGCGGCTTTATTGTGTCTTGTTTTAACTGGAATGCTATTTTTGCCATGAATATTCCGGTGGCGCTGCTCTGCTTTGCGCTGTGCTGCAGATATCTGCCCGATATGTCTACCGGGAAAAAAGAAAAAACCGATGTCAGCGGTGCCTTGCGGTTTATGCTTCTGATCCTCTGCGTGTATGGCAGCGTAAAGCTGCTGCAGGCCGGAGCCAGCTATTATCTGTATTGCCTGCTGCTGCTGGCTGTTGCGGCAGTGTTTATTGCCAGCTTTCTGCGCTGGGAAAGCCGGCAGGCGGAAGCACTGCTGGATATTCACATGTTTGAAAACAAATTGTTCACGGTCAGTGTATTCTGCGCTTTCCTTTCCTTTTTTGCCATAGCCGGGCATAACTTTATCCAGCCCTTTTATCTGCAAAAGGTACAGATGCTGAACGCCGCCCAGACCGGGCTGCTGATGATGGCCTATTCTATCGCCATGGGCCTTGTGGCGCCTTTCAGCGGGCAGCTATCTGATAAGATCGGTTCGGAGTTTCTCTGCTTTGCCGGGCTGTGTACGGTCACCGCGGCGTTGCTGATTTTATCTACATTGGGTGTCGGCAGTTCTCTGGTGGTGTTCCTGATCGGCTCCATCACTATGGCAGTAGGAATGGCCATGTTCCAGTCACCTAATACTTCCCTGATTATGTCTACGGTGGGTAGACACCAGACAGGTGTGGCTGGCAGCATCAATGCGCTGGCCCGCAATCTGGGAATGGTATTTGGTATTTCCTTATCTACCGTTCTCCTGTATAATAGTATGAGCGGACAGTTGGGCTATACCGTGATGAGCTTTGTGGAGGGC
>CAMFFG010000017.1 GCA_945949655.1 uncultured Peptococcaceae bacterium | reverse complement strand
CCATTATATTCGCCACAGAGCGCCACAATGGGCAGCTGCGCAAAGGCACTGCATTACCCTACATTCTGCATCCTCTGGAAGTGCTGCAGATTCTCTCCAATATGAACGCTGACATCAATGTACAGATTGCCGGCCTGCTGCACGATACCATTGAGGATACTGCCACCACCGCCCAGGAGATCGCCGCACTGTTTGGCGACGATGTGGCTATGCTGGTAAGCCATCACAGCGAGGATAAGAGCAAGAGCTGGCTGGAACGCAAAACAGCGGCGCTCTCTGCCCTGCGGGAGGCCGATGACTGGCTGAAAATGCTGGTGCTGGCCGATAAATTATCCAATATGCGCAGCATAGCCCGGGATTACGCCCAGCTGGGCGATGGGCTGTGGCAGCGCTTCAACGCGCCCAAAGAAAAACAGGCCTGGTACTACAACGGCATCCTGGATGCGCTGTCCGACCTGCAGGATTACACCGAAACATCAGCAGCATATTGGGAACTGCTGGAACACTATAAAGATGTGTTTGTGATGTATAAAATCACGCCGGAATACGACAAAATTTATCAGGCCAATACCTTCGGGGAAGCATATTGCTTGACCAAAGGGAATCCACAATGGGTTCCGGTGAACTATCGGGTGCGCTACAACGACATTCCGCTGACGCGCAAAGAAGCGGAATCACTGGAGGACAAGTGGTATGACCTGTTTCTCAATGTTCTGGAACAGGATCTGCAGGATGGCCTGTATCCATTGTTCACCAGCCTGGAACAAAAGCTATCCATCACAGTACAACAGGCGCAGCTCACCTTCCACAACGACCACGCTTCCATCACGCTCAACGAGGAAGACACCTACACCTTCCTCAGCCAGCTGCGCATGGAGCACGGAATCGCAGCCCCGCTTGGCAGAGTTCTGCTGCAGACCTTCGGCAATGAAAACGGTGCTGTCCTGTTTCAGATGTTATGTGAACAGATGGGGCTTGGGTATCTGCTGTAACTGATACTGCCTAACAAAACAAAATGAAAACAAAGAGCAGACCGTCTGTCTCGCTCTGGCATCGCTGGTTTTTGTTCCAGCATTCCAGAAACAGCACATCGGTCTGCTCTTTTTCTAGTTTGATTTCCTGTTTCGATTACACTGATTTCTGTTCTCGTTATTAATGTTCAAGATATGTTCAAAATAAATTTTCAAAAATCGATGGCGCCATATCATTGCCCTCGTTTGTTGTGCCGTTGCCGCATCAGAACAGGACGATCTGTTCCATGTCTTCCGTTTCGATATGCGCGGAAAGCATCGTTTCCGCCTCGCTGCCTCTCAAGTGTTCTCCCCGCAGATATTCGGTTCCCCGGCTTAACCCGGAAGCAACTAGCGTCAACACATAGATATTTTCAAATCTGCTGTAAATGGAATCGCCCCCCAATCCCGACAGGCAAATCAGCTGCGTATTGGTGCGACGGGCCATATCCATCATCGGCTTCAGCAGATGGGCAGCATTGGTCTGCGCAAAGGGGTTGTCCATCAACAAAACCTTGCCTTCCTCCCGTTCCAGGAACACATCGCTTTCATCCCGCCGCATAAAGGAAAGTAAACTGGACAATACAATGAACGCCGATAAAAACCCTTCCCCACCAGAATTCTGAGCAACATCGGACCAGGAAATCTGATATTCCTGCTGAGCCTCTATTTTATAAAGGCGAATTTCGATGTTCTGTACACCAATCACGGCATCATACAGCATAATGGTGGTGATACGGGCGCTGAGCAAGTCTTCTACATTCTGATTCTGGTCCAGCAAATGCATGCACTGTTCCGTGATTTCATCCAAATATTGGTGCATCCGGGTCGTGTATAATTCTTCGTAGGTATTCCACGGTGGCTGGGAGATCCGCAGCATCTTCAAGGCTCTGTCCCGCACCTGAATGGTGGCATTGCGGTCAATTTCACGCAGCTGCCGGTACACATCCTGCAGATAATCTAAAAAGCTTTCCAGAATAGACTGTTTTTCCCGTTCCAGTAATGCAATATCGGCTGCAAGCTTATCCAGCATAATTCTGTAGGCCTCTTGCGTCGCAGAAAGCTGCGACAGATAATCACCAGGCACCTCTGTCAGAGACAACAGGGTTGCCAATGGCTTACCGAAAAAATCATCCTGCTGATACGATGTTCTGCGGCTGATCTCGTCTGTCTGCCGGTACAAGCGCTCCCGAATGTCTCGCTGTTGCTCCCCTATCTTATTGTAATCCCGTTTCAACTCGCCACGGATACGACTGAGAGCAGCTTTATCCATCCGGCTCACCACAGGCCTATCCTCCCAGGGAGCAGAAATCGGGAATATACGAAATTCTTCTAAATATCCCATCTGTTCCTGCACCAGCTGCAACCGCTCCTGAAGTTTTTTCTGTTCCTGGCTCTGCAGCTCCTGCTGATATCGTTTTTCTGCCAAGGCCTGCTCAAAATCGACTGGTATCACTTCCGCACGAGGCCGCGGGGCAGAATATCCCAGGGTTTCTTTTAAATCACGCAGCAAATACTCCTGCTCTTTTTTTAATTCTGCAAGTTTGATTGCACAATCTTGTTTCTTCTGCTGCGATGTATCCTTTTGCACTTGCAACGTTTTCTGTTTTTGCTGCAGTTCTTTCACCGTATATAAATCGTACGTGACAGCAGCATAGTCATCTTGCACCAGCTGACACTGTTTGCTGTAGTTCAACAAATCATCTTGTGTGCGCGCATAGCGGCTGTTGGCTGCTTGCAGCTGCTCCTCCAGCTCCTGCTGCTTTGCCGATGACTGTTTCACGATGGCATCATATCTGCTTAACAGGTCGTTGATGTCCTGCTGCAAAACAGGACGTTCGGAATAAGTTTGAAAGCGCTGCAGCGCCTGTTCCGTTTGTTTTACCTGGATTCTGCTTTCTCGCTGCTCATCCTTCCAGCTTGTCTGCTGCTCCCGCGCTTCAAGGAGCTGCGCTTCCAGTGTTTCCAGCGCTTGCTTCAGCATATCCAATTCCTTCTGCATGGTGGCAGCCTGTCTCCTGTTTTCCTGATAGGTTACATATGCCTGCTTCAGCTCCGTCAGATCCTGCTCATACCGCTTGTTTTCCTGCTGCTTCCGCTCTATGGCTCGAATCTGCTGTTCCAGCTGCTCCTGACGCTTTTCCAGTGTCTCAATTTCATCTGACAATTGATTCCATCGGGTTTCGGCCTCTGCTATCAATTCCTGCTGTGCTGTCCGCTCCCGTTCCGTCTGTTCATAAACCACCCGATCTACCTGCTGCGCTTTGACAAGATCTGCTTTTTGCTGATAGAACTGTCTTGCCTCTTCTTTGTTCGCTATCTGCGTCTGAATCTGCGTTCTCTTTTCCTGCTGCTCTGCCAAAAGCTGTGCTAAGGCCGCCCCATCCAAAAGACGCTGGTCAAACAGGATATAAAAAGCCAACTGCTCCTGCAAAATACAGATCGGCCCGTTGCACTCCAGCTTTTCTTCTAATTTTTCGCGGCATATGATGGTAATCGGAGCTTCTGTGTACAACATCAATCCGCTGTGCTGCAGCCGCTGCAATTCCTTTTGGCTCATCACAAGGCTGTATGGAATGAACGGATTGTCTGTGACCAGTGCCTGATTCTGCTGTTCCGAATAGCCATTCTTCTGCAGCCACTCCATGCCAAAGGAATACCGGATCCCCTGCATATCCATGCCTTCCTTCAAGGCAGGCGGCAGCTCAAGTACTTGCCCATGCTGCATCCGACGATATGCCACGGCCGCTGCATCGCTCTGATTTTGCAATACGCGCAATTCTTGCTGCAGCATGTCCAATCGCTTCTGGAACGCATCGAGCAGCACGTCTTTCTCCAATACCTGTTCCTGCGATACGCCCACATGCTCCGCTAATGTGCGCCGCAGCTCCAGCTCCTGTTCGAATCGTTCCACTTTCTCCTTCAACCATTGCAGTTTTTCATTGGCAGCTGCCTTTTTCTCTGTGGTCTCCTCCTTCTCCCGTTTCAGCCGATGGATGTTCTGTTTTTCCTCTTCTTTCTGAGAAGCCAACTGATGCATCTGCTGCCCCAAAGCCTTGATCTGCTGTTCTTGCTCCTGCAACAGATGTTCCAGAAAGCCTGGCTCGTACTCACCCAAAAGATTTCTCGCCAGCTGCTGTTGATGTCGCCGTTGAAACCGCTGCTCCTCCTGATCATACTGCCGGATCCGCTCTTTCAAGCCCGCCAGCTTTTCTGTTTTTCTGGTGTAATGCTCTTGCTGCTGCTTCTTTTCCTGTTCCTGCTGCCCTATCTGCTCATTGAGCTGAAGCAGTCTCTGTTCCAGTTGCCCTAACTGCTCCACCTGATGTTCCAGTTCCCGTTCATAATGACAGCGCAGCGTATAGCCGATCTGCTCCCGCTCCGGCTGGATCGATTTTTCGTCCTGTTTGAGCAGCTCTATCTGAT
Source organism: uncultured Peptococcaceae bacterium (assembly GCA_945949655.1). GTDB lineage: Bacteria > Bacillota > Peptococcia > Peptococcales > Peptococcaceae > UBA7185. The sequence goes on along the minus strand of CAMFFG010000017.1, from coordinate 6,508 downwards.
TTTCGATTTGCTGAACTGCGCGGGAATCCTCCTTCCACAGGTCATAGCGGCGCGCACATTCCTGTACATGCAGCTGCCGTTCCACTTCGGCTATGCTCTGCTGCAGCTTCTGCTCCTGTTCCGTCAGCTGTTGGTGCAACTGCTCCTGTTGCTGCCGTTCTTCCTCGATCTGATAATGTTCCCAGGAATATTGATTGTACCGCACCATCCGAATATCCTGCTCCAATTTTTGCAACTGCGTTGTACTCACATACAACGCCTGTTCCTTTGCCTGCGCCTCCAGTTCCAAATCATGCAGGAAGTGGGCAATATGGTTTTCCAGCTGTTGCTTTTTCTGCAGCGTCTGTACTGATTCTTCCGCTGTCAGCATCAATTCGCTGCAGGCTTCCAAAAATTGCAGGATCTGCTCCCGCTTTGCAAGCTTTTCTCGATTTTCGCAGTATTGATTCACATATTGCTGCATCAGCTTCCGAAATTGTTTCATCTTGTCTTCTGTTTTATTCAGCTTGGTTTCCACCGCAGGCAAAAACCATTTCTCCACCAGAGCCCGCTCGCCCTTGGCATCGGCAAACAATTCCGACAAGCCCGATTCCCGCTTATTGATTTTTTTGATGATACTCTCCCACTCTTTATAATAGACCCGATATTCTTCTAACTTATAAAAGTAAGACCTTACCTGCGCGGGCTGATTCATATCGTACACAAAAAACTGCATCCCTGCGTCATTGCGATACTGCTCAAACATCTCAAGACATGCTTTGTAGCTTTTCAGTTTTTTTCGGCTCGCTTCCTCTACGATTACTGGAATATGATGAATATCATTGGCATTTGGTGTCTGATATTCAAAAATAATATTGGTGATGTCTAGGGCCTCTCCGTTATCGTCCTCTTCCGCCTGATGCTGCCGCACCATCATACCGGTCAACACATATCCCGCATGGTCATCTAACATCCACTCCACCAAAATAAAGGTAGGCTGATTTGTGGTAAAATAACTGGAAAAAGGGCGCTCCTTGGAGCCGAGATAATTTTTATGCACAAAGGGAGCCGACATCATCTGCACCAGTACACTTTTTCCGCCACCATTGCGCAGAGAAAGCAGCGTACTTTCCCCATTGAACTGCCAGGTCTCGTCGTCCACCCGTATCATGTTATGATTGTAATTTAAATTGATGATGCGCACGGCATTGATTTTACTCATCTACTTCACCTCTCAGCACCCGCAGGATACGGTCATAATGATTTTTATTTAACAAATTCCAGTCCATAAAATGATCCAGCTTTTCGGTGGTATAAATCATTTCATCTTTTTCCACAAACTCTATCAAATTCTGTTCTTCCAGAAACATCAGGATGTTATAGAGAAACCCCTCCTTGGTCGTGCGGGAACGGGAACCTTTGTCGCTGGAGCGCAGCGCCTCAAAGGCTTGCTGCATATCTGCAAAGGCCAATCCACCTACATCTTTATTGCCGGCAGCACCGGTTTCTCCTTGCTGCGCCAGCTGTACACCTTCTGCTAATCGCTGACTGATCAAATTCATCAGTTCCCCAACGCGAAGAAAATTCCGCGATTTACTGCTGCTGCCCTGTCCATCATAAAAGGCCACCAACAGCGTAATAATCGCAAATTGTGACAAATAATAGTCCCGATCTGTCCCATTGCTTTTACACAGTTTTTCCTTTAATTGTTTTTTGGAATATCCTAGAATATGGTTGTCCAGATCTGGAATCAGATAGATTACGCTGCCATAGCGTTCTGTTGTACAATGGGCTGCCTCTGCCTGACTTTTTACCAGCTGTTTTACCTGTTCATTTTCTGTATATGCGCGAAACAGCATTGGTTCCTCCTGCCCCGCCAGCGCATGATGGGCCAACAAATAATAAAACAACTGCTGACTCTGCTGAATATCTGTAAACGCATAATTCATACCAATTCTCCTTGCCGCAATAATTTGATCACAAAATCTGAACAGCGCATCTGCTTCCACTGGCCCGTATCACTCATCACATGAGAGAGCAGAACGTCCTTGGCGCCTTCCAGCTTTTTCACAACAATGCTGTCAAATTCGTTCCAGTCAGGATGCAGATCAAACAGATCCAGCAGCATATCATGCAGCTGAAACTCCAACAACTGCTCCTTGAGTACTGCCTGACGTTCCTGATAAAGTGCCTTCAGATGGATGTTCTGGCTGCGCAGAAGCTCAATGACGATTTCCTGAAAAATTTCAACGCTGGGGATCAGTGTAGCCAGCTGTGCATCCAATCGCTGCACCAGTTCAGAAAACGAAATACATCCGCCTTCCGCCACAGCTGCTGTCAGCAGCAGCTCTAAGCTGTTCTGATACTGTCTCAGTCGATGCAGTTTTTCCTCCTGTTGCTGCTGCTGCCATTCTGCCACATCCAGGCTAATCAATTCTGTTTCCTCTTGTTTTTTTCGATAGAGCGGCGCCTGTTTTTGCAGCGCCAGGTTCAGATTATAGACTTTATCCGGATTTTGGTTCAGCAAAGGGCGCAAGAAAAAATCGATTCGTTCCAAAATCCGCACATCGCGCAGCAAAGGATCGTCCAATTCGCTTTTTAAGTCAAACCGCTTGATCATCGCCATCTGGGAAAGGCTCTCCAGCTCTTTTGTATACAACTCCTTCATGTCGAAATGCAGCGTCAGAATTTTTTGATGCTCCTCCAGGGCGCGGTTCAAATAATCCTCAATGATTTTTAAGTGCTGCAGATTTTCCAAATCTTCCCCGTCCAACTTTTTTACATGGATATCTTTTTCTGTCAGATTCTCTACCAGCTCTGTTACTTTCTTTCGATACTCGGCAAAGCGTTTTCTTGTATCTTCTACTGCAGTTAAGTTTTCTTTCTGCAGTGCTTCATAATCCGCAACGGCATATTGCAATGCGTTATGCTGGATCCGGTTCATGGCATCCTGAATTTTCTGATACTGCATGCGCAGCATATTAAATATCGTTCGGATATCATTTGCTGCCTTATCATAGGTTGCCTTTTCCAAATGGAGTTTAAAAATCATTTCATGGATGGTCAGCTTCATATTGCTTTCCATTTCTAACGTAGACAGCAATAAGTTATAGCCATCCTCTGTCAAATAATATGAGGTGCGCCGCACATCATCGGTCAGATAGACGATTTTATTGGCCACATAACTGACATGAAGCTGCTCATAATTTCCGGCTTCAAAATTAAAGCCCTGAAAATACATGACACGGCCCTCATCACACAGAACGACATTGATGATAAAATCACTCAATTCTCTGCATTGCAGATAGGTAATTTCTTTTTTCAGATATTTCAAATTCAATTCATCTAAAAAGCTGGTGACATCCTCAATGGTGCATGGCTCATCACGCAAGGACTGCTCCATAATATACAGCAGCACCGCATAAATGACATTCAGCTGTTCATCAAAAGTCTGAATGTCAAACTGCTTCCAGGTCGTTTTCTGTGCACTGTTCTTCACCAGTAAGCTATAAATCCCGACCGTTTTCATCCGTGCGGGGAATTGTTGTAAAAAATCAAATTTCATACCTGCACCTCGTTAGAAATCCAGTTTCGTCAAAATTTCCTGCGGAATATACCGCCTATCCTGCAGAATCTGCCTGATCTGTGCTCTCTCCCCTTCTGTAAATACAGTCAGAAATGATTCGATGTTCCCTTCCTTTTGGCCGTCTTTGGTCATTGGCAGGCAGTCTGTCTGCGTTGCTTTTTGCAGCATGTTTCGGTAAGCTTCCACAAAAATATGCACAGCAAAAGTTTCCTGTACCGCTATCTGCAGTCCTTGTAAGATGGCGATTCCCTCATAATCCATATCGCCAAAATAATAGAACTGATTCTTTTTGTGCAATAGGTAGGGCTCCGCGCACAACAGAAAATCTGCCATACTTTTCTGGATTTTTTTCCCACCGCCATAGATCAGGGTACCGATGGCAAGCCCCAGAACGGTATCGGCACCTTCCAACAGATGGCGACGCATGCTGAAAAAGGTATCTTTGTTCTCAACGATCAAAATATTCTGCGGCGTCTGCTTGTGGTGCACATAATATGCCAATGGCTCTGCTGTCTGATACACATGGAGAGCTTCCATCGACAGCCCTACATGCTTCAAAATCCGCGGTCCTGCGCCCTCTTTTAGAAATTTCTCCTGTTTCCAAATCTGAAAGCTCCGTTCATTGACCGATACCGCAACTTCCAAAAGATCTTGCTGGTCATGCCAAAACCGATTCAGTGCCAATACAAATTCACGGTCCGCAGCATATTGCTCCAAATGGGACAGATAATAATCGTTTTGCAATGCCGGATGTAATTGATATTGCAATTCCTGCAAAAAATCTTCGTTCTGCGTTTCCTGCGTTATCACCCAGTACTGCTTTGCCAGAGGAGGCCGTTTTCCATTGCTGCCGCTGCTTTTTACCGGCTTGAGCTGACCCTCTGCTACCGCCTGCATCACACAATTGACCAAAGCCTGATACTCTGCTGGATGCACATACGCCGTGATTTCTTCTAATGTCATTTTTTTCTTGCCCAACTGTGCAAAGGATTCCAACCATCTAGCACCCCTTTCGTTCCGCACAAAACATCTTTTATAGTTATACTTTATCCTACTTTTCGCCTAATTACAAATAAAAAACTTGTTTTTTCAGCTTTTTTCTAGTTCTACGCTCCGCAGACTCTGCGCAGCGCAGGTTGGCATTGCTGCGTTCTCCGTTATCATAGAAATAAGCGTTATCATAAAAAACAGAAGCTGTGAATCGTTAGACTTCCGTTTCTTCTGAAAATCTGCTATCACGCAAAAAAGGAGCTGTTACGCATGAACACCCCCATTCTGTTTACCCCGCTGGACCTGGAGACCTGGCCCAGGCGGGAAATTTTCTACTATTTTTCCAAAATGGCACCCACCGGCTATTCGCTCACCGTGCAGCTGGATATCACCAGACTGCGGCGAACACTAAAATCCGCCGGTGTTAAATTTTATCCGGCCTATCTGTGGCTGGTGACCCGCACACTGCACCAGCAGACCGAATTCAAACTGGCAGAAAAAGAGGGCCAGCTGGGCTATTACCACACGCTGACCCCACTCTATGCCATATTTCACGACGACCACACCTTTTCTCTGCAATGGACCTTTTATCAGGAGCGGTTTTTGGACTTTTACCAGGCCTATCTGGAGGATCAGCGCCTGTATGGCAAAAACCACGGGATCCTGGCCCGCCCCGGTCAAGTTCCGCCGGAAAACGCTTATACGGTGTCCTGCGTACCGTGGATCTCGTTCCAGCATTTTGCGGTGCACATCTACCAGAACCAGCCTTATTATTTCCCCTCCATTGAAGCCGGTAAGTTTTATGAGCAGGATAGAAAAATTCTGCTGCCACTTTCCATCACCTGTCACCACGCAGCTACCGACGGCTACCATGTGCATCGCTTTCTGGAAACCCTGCAGCAGGAAGCAGATACCTTTGAGCAGTATCTCTAGACAGCAAAAGAGCAGACCAAGTTTCCGCCTGTCTGCTCTTTTGCTGTTTTCTGTTTTATGCAATTATCTGCTCTTAGGACAACCTGTTTTTAAAATCCGCATAGCCGAACTGACGGATGATCTGGCAGCTGCCATCCTGTTTCTGCAGCGCAATAGCGGGTAGCGCCATGCCGTTGAAGGTATTGTTTTTTACCATGGAATAGATGGCCATATCGGCAAAATACAGTCTCTGGCCCGGTGAGAGCGGCGCATCCAAAGAATAATCGCCAATGATATCGCCAGCCAGGCAGGTCGGTCCGGCCAAGCGATAGGTGTGCGCTTTTTCGTCTGGCAGGCCGGATTCCAACAGAGGCGGCCGGTAAGGCATCTCCAGCACATCGGGCATGTGGCAGGCGGCCGAGGTGTCCAGAATGGCGATCGCTATGCCGTTTTGCACCACCTCCAGCACTGTGGTGGCCAGAAGCCCGGCATTTAAGGCAACTGCCTCACCCGGTTCCAGATACACCTGCAGACCATAGTTCTGCTGCATGGATGTGATGCACTGCTCCAGCAATGGGATATCGTAATCTTCCCGGGTAATGTGATGCCCACCGCCAAAATTGATCCACTGCATTTTCGGCAGCCACTGACCAAACTGCTGCTCAACGGCCGCCAGCGTTGTGGCCAGCGCATCGGCGTTCTGCTCACACAGCGTATGAAAATGCAGGCCATCCACCAGATCCATCACATCCGGCTCTAGCTGCTCCAGCGTTACCCCCAGCCGGGAGCCGGGGGCACAGGGATCATAGATGGCATGGTCTTCCTGGGTGGAGCACTGTGGGTTGACCCGCAGCCCGATACTTACCCCGGCTTCCCGGGCTTTTGGGCCAAACAGGCGCACCTGCCGGCAGGAATTGAACACGATATGGTCACACAACCGGCAGATCTCTGCAAATTCCTCCTCCCGGTAAGCCGGCGAGAAAATATGCACCTCGCCGCCCATCTCCTCGACCACGACCTCGTGGCTGAGCAGCTGGGTGC
>CAMFFG010000016.1 GCA_945949655.1 uncultured Peptococcaceae bacterium | reverse complement strand
CGCTGGATGGGGAAGGCGTACACGCTTCTCTCCTGACTGGCGGCATGCTGCTGGCAGCGTTATGCGTACTCACGGTGATCGCTATGGCTGTTTCTTACCGTATTTCCTGCCGGCTGTATGAGAAAAAAGGGTTCTGATGCTGAAGTTGGAAGTCTGCAGGAATAGATGGATTTGGCTTTGCTGCTGCATTTGTGCTATAATGAAGCAGCAAAGGAGGGAGAACCATGGTAAAACATATTGTAATGTGGAGTTTCCACGAACAGATACCACAGGAAGAACGGCTGCAGAAAGGGCAGGAGCTGAAAGAAGCCATTGAAGCGCTGGCGGATATAATTTCCGGCGTGCAGCAATTGCGGGTTGAGATTGTGCCTGTTGGTACGAGTACGCACCACATCCTGCTGGAAGGCAAGTTTGACAGTCTGGAGGCGCTGCAGCAGTATCAGGTGCATCCTGCACACGTGTCCGTGGCACAGAGACTGCAGCAGGTGGCCGGAAATCGTGCCTGCTTCGATTACGAGGGATAGGATCTGCATGGTTGAGCGAATTTCGTAACAATAAAAAAAGTTTTTATGAAAAATTGTTGTCAAAAAATTGAGAATGGCGTACAATAAGGGAAGCAAAGTTGTGAAGTGATTCGCATAAGTCGATGGACCAATCAAACACACACAAACCGACTGGCTTTGCTGATGGATGCTTTGAGGAATTTTCCCTAAAGCATCTTTTTTTTTCGCCTGAATTCGTGTAAAATGATGTATATGGTGTACAGGAAATGGGGATATGGGATGAAACGAAATTTTAAACGAGTGATGGCGATTCATGATTTATCCGGTTTGGGGAGATCTTCTCTGATGGCGGCAACACCAGTGCTTTCGGTGATGGGCATTCAGGTCTGTCCGGTGCCGACTGCGGTGCTGTCCACGCAAACCAGTGGATTTGAAGATTATACATTTGTGGATCTGACAGAGACTATGCCGGGTTATCTGCAGCACTGGAAAAGCCTGCAGATGGATTTTGACTGTATTTATAGTGGATTTCTGGGCTCTGTGCAGCAGATTGCCATTATGGAGCAGGTTCTGCAGGATTTTGCCGATGAGGCTACGCTGGTGGTGATCGATCCGGTGCTGGGCGATGACGGCGCGCTATATGACACCATGGATGATGCCATGGTACGACAGATGCGTCAGCTGGTGCGCAAGGCTGATATCATCACGCCGAATATGACTGAACTGAAAGCATTGCTGAGTCTGCCGCTGGATACCAGATTGTCTGCTGAGCATTTGCCGCATTTGCTGCCGCTGCTGGCTGCTATGGGTCCAAAAAATATTGTGGTGACCGGTGTGCATAAAAAAGATGGCGGGCGTTGTGTCTGCTGTTATCAGACGGCGAAAAAGCAATATCGGCAGATCAATTATCAGGAGTTGCCGGTCAGTTATCCTGGTACCGGCGATATCTTTGCATCGGTGCTGATCGGCGGGATGCTGCAGGGGCGCACGCTGCCGGAGAGCATTCAGCTTGCTGCCGACTTTATCTGCTATGCGGTTGCCGATGCCGTGGAAGCTGGGGAGCCAGTGCGGGATGGTGTACAGCTGGAGAAAAATCTTTATCGGCTGTTGCCGGAACCAAAGTAGGATATGCTTTTGGTTTCCCTGTGATGCTGCTTGCAATATCGCACACATTTTTAGTGAATCACACAGATGACCTGAAAAATCTGCACGAAAAATGGATAGAAGCAAAAAAAGTTACACACCTTAATCTAAAAAACAGAGAGGGTGTGTTTTTTCATGAAACGTTTTTGGGAGGAACAGGCGCTGCAGCTTGCTCTGGCTTGTGGAGTTCTGCTGATGCTGGGCTGGTTTACGCTGGCTATGGCACAGCTGCACAATACACCGGAGCCTGCAGGCAGTGATCTCACTGCACCGGCCGTACCGGTGCTGATGTATCATCATCTGCTGCCCCAGGCAGACATAACAGGTATGTTTGCCGATAACAATGTAGTCGTCAGTGTGGAGCAGTTTACGCAGGACATTGCTGCATTAAAAGCGCAGGGGTATCAGACCATCAGCCTGCGGCAACTGAATGATTTTGTGCGCAATGGGCAGGAGCTGCCGGGCAAAAGCGTCGTGATCACATTTGATGACGGTTATCTCAGCAATAAAATCTATGCCCAGCCGGTGCTGGAACAGGCCGGATATACAGCAGTGATCTTTGCGCTGACCGGCTGGATGGAAGAGCATCCGCAAACCTTTGATGCCCATGGCCTGCAGTATCTCAGCTGGCCGGAGATCCGGGAGATGGGCAGGACCTTTCAGTTTGCCAGCCATACCGATGACCTGCATGAACTGTCCTGGAACGGCAAAGGCAAAGTGACTACAGCATCGCAGCAGGAGCTGGCCGATGATCTGAACCGCTCTATCAAAAAGCTGCAGGGTACCCAGTATTTTTCTTATCCATATGGGCATCACACCGGCCAGTCCCGTGCGGTGCTGGAAGCCCAGGGAATCCAGCTGGCTTTTACCGTGGAACCGGTTTCTGTGCACGCCGGCGATGATCCGTTGACGTTAGGCCGCTGGGATATGTACCAGTACAGGATCGAAGATGTTTTGCAGCAGAAACGAAAATAAAAAAGACGGCATAAAAATTCCGGCAGCTGTATTTGCCGGGATTTTGTGCCGTCTTTCAGTCTATACGAAGTAAAATATTTGTGATACAATAAACTATACATAGCCTTGTTGGGCTGACAGGGTATTATCTATGATAAGGAATGCAAAAATTGATGAACTGGTGGTGATGGGGATATGCGGCTGCGGACCTTGCGTATCTGGAAAAGATTAAAGCCGTTGTGGCTGCTGCTGATAGGCTGGACGATATGCAGTGGGGTCATACTGTTTTTGCTGGGCTACAGTCTGTTTGATGTTCGCGGCGGTCTGCCGAAGGTAGAAGCAGCCAGCAGCCAGACCATTGAAGCCAGCGATGTGAAAGCGATTGAAATTTATGCGGAAGGTGCCACGGTGGAGGTGGCCTCCAGTTACGATATCAGAAAGATCAAGGTGCAGCTGTATGGTCCCGGCTATGTGAATCAGCGGGCCACCTGGCAGCTGGATGACGACGGACGCCTGACTTTGCGGCTGGATCGCTATCCCATCACTGCCAATGCTTATGGCAGCCGCTATGAGGACGAGCTGACCATGCGGATTCTGATGCCGAAACGAAGCTATGATGAGATTGCAATATCGGGCGACCGCATGAATGCCGCTTTTTATCAGTGCAAAGGAAAGCAGCTCAGCGCCGATGTGGCCTATGGTTCTATTTATGTATATAAGGCAGACTTACAGAAAGCGGATCTGTTTAGCAACACATCCGATATTGATATTCAGCGCAGTCGCATCCATTATCTGAATATTGAAAATCAGGCTGGGGATACCACTCTGCTGGACAACACCCTGCGTTACTGGAGCTACACCAGTAAATCCGGCGATCTGGATGCTCTGGCTGGTAAAATAAATGGTATCTGGGAATTATCCAGCCAGCGGGGCGATATCCATATCGGCACGAAAAAATGGCACACCAATCTGTTGCTGGACCTGCATACCGATGCGGGAACCATCACAGCCTCCAGCAAAAAGAAACCGTGGAAAGAGACTATCCCCGATGCTTTGACCCAGCATGATCTGCTGCTGCTGGAAGGCCGCGGCGAAAATATGCTGCTGGTGGAAACCCAGGAAGGCAATATTGTGCTGGATACGGTAAAATTTACGGAATAGATGTGGGCTTTCAGGCGGACTGCCATCACGATGGACAGTCTGTTTTGCCATTTGAATGAGGTGAAGAAAAACATGAAACGAAAACAGATCTTATCTGTGATTCTGTGTATCGCTTTGCTGTGGGCAGCCCTGGTGGCAGTTGATTTTTTCAGACTGACGAGTGTAGCAGGCCATCATGATGAATCTTTCCGCTCCCCGCTGATTCAGATGGGCAGCACCCACTATGCCTATGACTATACCATTGAGTATGGCTTAGGCTATGCAGTCCGCTATGATTACAGCGGCGACGAGACTTACCAGATTCAAAAAACCACCTTTCAGATCTTAGGCCACACGGTCTATGAACGGGAAAAGCAGGACTATCAAAAGACTTGAAATTTTTTTCGTTTGGCTAGGCCGTTGAGAAATTTGCGAAGCGCGGTGTACAGATGGTACATAAGCGAGCAAATTCCTCAACAACAACGCCAGACGGAAAGAAGACAAGTCTTAGGTTAGCTTACCAAAAACATACCCCTGAGCCCTCACCCCATCAATAAAATCGCCCATAATCTCTGCGTTGGTGGCAGATACTGCATGCAGCAGATAGATAGCGCCGGGGTGCAGCCGTTTGGTTATTTTCTGCAGAGCGGCAGTTGGTTCCGGCTGATCGTCAGTTACCCAGTCCCGGTAGGCAAAGCTCCAGAAAACGCTGCGATATCCCAACTGCTGTACCAGAGCCAGCGACTGTTCGCTGTATATACCGGCAGGGTAGCGGAACAGATACATGTCGTAATCGAATTGTTCCTGCATATAACGGTGCAATGCCATAAGTTCCTCAGCCTGTGTATCAATAGACTGGCTGGGCAGTCCTTTGGCCGGATGGGTAACGCTGTGGTTGCCGACAACATGGCCCTCATCGATCATGCGCCGGATCAGATCAGGATTCTGTTTGACATAATCCATGGTGACAAAAAATACAGCTGGGCATTTTTTGTCCTTCAGAGTATCTAAAATCTGAGCAGTGTATCCGTTTTCGTAGCCTTCATCGATGGTGAGATAAATAACAGGGCTTTCTTCGGCGATGAACCAGGCGTTATATTTGCCGTAGGTCTGCTGGGCCTTTACTGCTCCCTGCGGGCGGTTTTTATCATCAAACATGGTGCCCTGTCCCCAACTGCAGCTGGTGTTGTTAAGATTGGCCAGAGCAGATGCATCGTAGATGCCGGTTACTGCTGAAGTGGTATTCTGATCCATGATATACTGATAAATCTGCTGCACCGCAGCCTGTTCTGTCATCAGTTCCGGCGGCAGTGCAGGGTTGATGGCAATGCCCAGAGTCAGGGCCAGAAATACACTGGTAAAAGCGAATTCATACATGAAAAGACCTCCTTATGGCCAGGCTGTATCGGCAGGTTTCTGCAGAAGATACAACATAGTGTGCAGTATGATAATCTCCTGTTCTACTGAAAGGATACCGCATTTTTTCTGTTTGTGCAATGAAAAACCAGATGAAAATTCATGTTTTAGCTGTTATTTTATATTGCTGGTAGACTTCCATAAATTTCTCGAATGAGGATATTGCAAAGTTTATGTTTCGATAAGCACATACTTATGCTATAATAAACATATCAGGTGAACACCAAATTATTTTAAGGAGGCAGATTTATGATGAATGGAATGGGATTAGACAAAGAAACCTGTGAAAATGTAAAAACTGTAGCGTCCAAATATGGTTATACGGTTGTTTGCGATGAAAAAGAGCAGGAAAAAGAAGAAGCTGATCTGGTATTACCAGCAAGTGAACATTGTGAAAATGTAAAAAAAGTTGCTTCCAAAGTAGGTTACACCGTTGTTTGTGACGAAGAAGCCTAATTGCGCGCTGACAGAAATTTTTTAACGGAATAGAGAAAAGAACTGTTTGTAGGGAAATGATTTTGTATCAGAACATCTCCTGGCGGACAGTTCTTTTTTTTATTCTGGTAATGATTTTTGAGCAGAAAAGAAATTCTACAAATAAAAAATCATGCATATGAAAGAAATAAAAAATTTATGAATAAATATACATATCGTACGGGCTATATCTACATAAATTGTGCCGAGTAAAAGAGCGATTTATCGAGCAAAAATCCATATTCAGAGGACAAATGTCTTTTGAATACAGAAAACATGGTTGCAAATTTATAAAAAATCGTTGTGTCAAAACACCAGGATCTTTGTATGTTTTGCCAACAAACTTTGGTTATTTTGCCACTACCGCAGATTTGAAAAAACCGCTATGATAAAGACAAGGGAAAGATGATTATAAACAGTTTTGAATAAAAAATAAATCGTTCCCTGTAAAAGCTAGTTTTTGGCCAAAACTGACTGCATCTTTATACATTTTTTGCATTCGCGCATGAGAATACAAAGTCTTGGGAGGACAAGAATCATGATGGTGAAAAAAGTAGCGATTTTAGGTGCTGGCAACGGTGGTATGACTGCAGCTGCTGACTTAAAAGAACAGGGGTTTGAAATCAGTTTATATGAATTGCCACAATTCGGAAATAATCTGAAAGTGATGCAGGAAAAGGGCGGGATCCTGTTACAGGAACCAAATGAAGTTCCATTCAAAGAAGTATTCCTGCCGCTGGATCTGATCACAACCGATATCCAGGCTGCTGTAAAAGACGCACAGATCATTATGCTGACTATCCCTGGTTTTGCAATTGAAGCTTTTGCTGAAGTGCTGGCTCCAGTTGCTACAGAAGATCAGGTGATCTTCTTCAATGGTGCTGCGGCAATGGGTTGTGTACGTTTTGCAAACAAGGCAAAAGATATGGGCATTGATAAGAAATTCAAGCTGTGTGAAGTAAACTCCCTGTCTTATGGGACAAGAGGTTTTGCAGATGAAGCCCGTGTGGAACTGACCTTGCGAGTGAAAAAACTGTTCTTCGCAGCTTATCCAAAAGAAGATACCGCTGAACTGCTGGACGTTTGTAAACAGATCTATAAATGCCTGGTACCGGCAAAAAATGTTTGGCATACCACATTGGAAAATGGTAATCCAGAAGTACATCCTGGCCCATGCATGCTGAACGCAGGACGTATTGACTACTCTAATGGTGAATTCTGGCTGTATCGGGAAGGGATCACCAAACACACTGTAAATGTGCTGCATGCCATTGAACATGAACGTATGGAAGTGGGGAAAGCGTTCGGCTTTGATCTGGAAGATGCCGTACAGAGCCGTTATCGCAGAGGCTATTTCTCCAATGACAAAGAAGATTTACAGACATTGTTTAACACCAGTGAAGTATTTACCAAAATTAAAGGCCCTACAAGCGTAACAGGCCGCTACTTCACAGAAGATATCTCCAATGGTCTGGTACTGTGGTCCAATATGGGCAAGGTTGCCAATGTACCGACACCAAATATCGATGCGGTTATCGTACTGGGATGCTCCTTACTGCAGGAAGATTTCTATACAACCGGTCTGACCCTGGAAAAACTGGGCTTTGGCGGTATGAACATTGATCAGATGGAAGCAAACGTATAATGATGAAATGCTATGCTGGAATCATGTACGCATAAATGAACGCAGCAAGTTTTCAAGCAGCATATTCCTGTAAAAGAAAAGCCTGACATCCTGGTGAAAAGACAAACCATTCCTTTTTTCAGAATTCGGGCTTTTCTTCCCTCTTTATGAGATAAAAATGACTGGAGGTTATTTTATATGGAAATGGAACGTGAACATAAGAAACCATCGTTATTTCAGGCACTTTCCTGCTTTATCGTGATGGCGGTCATCATCGGGGTAGGTAAAGGGATTTTTAAATTAGATATTCAGCCATTACTGTTATTATGTGCATTTTATGCCGCAATTATTGGTTTGCGTCTGGGCTATACATATCAGGAAATGGAACAGGGCGTAACAGAAAACTTTACGGCCAGTCTTCCTGTTATTTATATTCTGATTGCTGTAGGGATTGTCATTGGTACCTGGATTTACTCTGGCACAGTGCCATATCTGATCTATCTTGGGTTAAAACTGATCAGTCCGCAGCTGTTTCTGGTAACAGCGTGGGCCATTACAGCGATCGTTTCTCTCGCTACCGGTACGGCCTGGGGTTCTGTCGCAACGGCCGGTCTGGCTCTGATGGGTGTAGCCAGTGAAATGGGGATTCCTCTGGGCATGGCAGCTGGTGCTGTAATCGCCGGTGGTGTATTCGGGGATAAAATGTCTCCATTGTCTGACACCACAAACCTGGCTCCACTGATCTGTAAAGTTGACCTGTTTGATCATATCCGTCACATGTTCTGGACCACCATCCCTGCTTCTCTGGTTGGTCTGGCTGTATGGTTTGTGGTAGGGCAGGGGCTGACTGTGAACTCTGCCAACTCGGAAAGTATTGCATTGTTATCTCAGAATCTGTCCACAATTTATAATTTTAACCTGCTGTTACTGTTGCCGCCAGTGATTGTTATCGTTGGCGCCCTGATGCGGAAACCAACCGTGCCGATCATGCTGTTATCTGCAGTTGTAGCCATTGCGTTAGGGATGGGCATGCACGGTTTCACAGCTATGGTGACCAATCCGGCAGCTGCAGAGGCCATTGAAGCTGCAAATGTTGTAAAACTGCTGACCCGTGGCGGTATTTCCTCTATGATGACCATTGTAAATACCATCATTTGTGCCTACGCGTTTGCCGGTATCGTTGCAAAAATCGGCTGTCTGGAAGTTATTCTGCACAGCCTGGCCAGCAAAGTGGACTGCCGCTGGAAACTGGTTGGCGTTACCATCATCTGTGGTTTGGTTTTAACCTTCGCAACAGGTGTTGCTTCTGTACCAATCATTATGATCGGCTTCTTAATGAGCGATATGTATAAAGATATGGGGCTGCACGGTGTCAACCTGTCCCGTACTCTGGAAGACTGCGGTACCATGTGGATTCCGTTCGTGCCATGGGGCGCATCGGGGATCTACTACATGGATCTCCTGGGTGTATCCATTGCCGAATATGCCATCTGGTGTATCCCATGTTACCTGTGTATCGTATTCGCTATGATCTGGGCTGTAACCGGTAAAGGTATCAGATATCTGGACAAATAACAAAACACATGTAATCGTAGTAAGGTGATTACAAAAACAGAAAATTCCTGAGACAATTTCCTGATACAATTTGCCGAGACTGCTATCTCGTTTGGATTGGTGCAGGTCTGCTCAGGAATTTTCCTGTTTCTATTGTAAAATAAAAAATTTTTCAAAAAATATATTTTTTACAGCAGGGGGCTATACAGTAGGAACATTCCTGATTTATAATAAATACTGCCACCTGCGCATAAACTGCAACTTGTATCAGCTAGCATTATACTATGCAAAGAAGGGGGCGGACCGCATGGGTATCACAGTGGAAAAGTTTTTGGAGATTGTCAGTGATTATAAATTAAAACCAGTTGCTGGAGAAGACGGGCTCGGTCATATTACAGAGTGGTTTCATTTTGTAGAAGATATGTATGAGATAGAGAACATCAACGAAAAAGAACTGATTTTTTCCTCCGGTGCACAGTTGCAGGAAGAGGCCGTTTTTATGGAGTTTGTCATAAAACTGGTTGCCAAAAACTGCAGCGGTCTGGTCATTCCACTGGGGGCTCATGTAAAGGCATTCCCGGACAGCATGGTGCAGTTTTGCAATGAAAGCGGATTTCCGTTGATCAAAGCGCCACAGCATGTCAATATATCTAATGTTGTAAAGTTATTCTGTCTGCAGATTCTGGAATCAGAAAAAGCCAACAAACAGCTGTTTTCTGCAATGAAGAATGCGATCTCATTTCCGCAGCAGACAGAACTGTATGCACCAACCTTTCTGCAGTATGGATTTCGCAAAAAAGAGCCGTATACTACCGTTATTATTAAATTAGAAAATATGCATGCGCTCTCTGCATCCGAAGTGCAATGGGTCATCAAATCTATGGAACAGACACTGATGTCTGCTGGTGATAAATCTTTTGAGCTGACCATGGAAGATATTTTCGTACTGGTTTTTTCCAATTATACAGATCAGGCCATACGGGACATTATGTTGAAGATTATTGTGCTACTGCGTATGAAGGAATATACGTTTTATACTGGTGTCAGCATGAATCTGCCGGGGTTGGACAAACTCTCCAAAAGTTATCTGCAGGCCAAGCAGACGGCAGATCTGGGTGAAAAAATGGGCTGGAAGAACATGCTGGTCCACTACAGTGAACTGGGTGTTTATCAGCTGCTGCTTTCGATTTCGGATAAAGAAGCAAAGCAGAATTATTATGACAATATTCTGGGCAAGCTGGAACAATACGATAAAAACAATAAATCAAACTATCTGGACTTTTTGAGCACCTATCTGGAATGTAACTGCAATATTAATGAAACAGCGGACAAACTGTTTGTGCATCGCAACACAGTGGTGTATAAAATTAATAAGATCAGTGAGATGCTGGATTGTGATCTGTCCGATATGGAAGTGCGTGTTGAATTATATCTGGCCAATATGCTGCGGAATATTCTATAAACGTTCGGCCGATGGCTGAAAAATGGTTGAGAAAGGGGGAACTGATTTCTGTGACAGGGATTGACTTAAGAGGATATATAGGAGAAGGACAGCAGGAAGAGTGTGAACATGCGAGAGAAGTGGCATCAAAATTTGGGATCCAGGTTGTCTGCGATGATGAAGAAGCGCAGAAAGACCAGATCGTGATGCACGGGCCAGAAAACGAAACGTGTGAACATGGCAAAGAAGTTGTATCCAAATTTGGGGTACAGGTCGTTTGTGACGAAGAAGAATAGATCTGTTTTGCAGTAAAAAATCTGTCTGCTCTGTGCCGGTACGGGATAAAGTGGACAGATTTTTTATCATTTGAAACGTTGATTTCTGTAAGTTTCGGATGGATAATAAGAAAGATAAAGTGAATGATTTTTTATCGTCGGAAAAGAGGGAATGGTTATGGATTTGTTGCTGGCCTTTCTGGCTTTTGCAGGAGCGATCATCTACTGTTTATGCAGAGATATTCCATTGAGTGCAGGCTTGCTGGCAGGTCTGGCTGTTTTTACAGCAGTGGGACTGCATCGCGGTTTTACCTTGTCGGCCTTGTGGACCATGGTGTACCGCAGCCGAAAAACATCCTTTCTGGTATGTCAGGTGCTCTTTCTGATCGGCTGCCTCACCGCATTGTGGCGGGCCAGCGGTACCATAGCTTTTTTTGTGTATTATGGAATCCATCTGATCACACCCCATTTATTTTTGCTGATCGCTTTTCTGCTGTCAGCGGCGTTATCTTATGCACTGGGTTCCAGCTTTGGTACAGTGGGCACAGTGGGCGTTATGCTGATGACACTGGCCCGCAGTGGCAATGTGGAT
>CAMFFG010000015.1 GCA_945949655.1 uncultured Peptococcaceae bacterium | reverse complement strand
GGTATCCCTGACCTTTACGGACAACGAGGGGATCAGAGAGCTTAACAGAGAGTACCGCGGCATTGACAGGGCCACGGATGTGCTGTCCTTTCCCATGTATGAGGCAGATGAGGAAATTGACGATGAAGAGGAGATCCTTTTCGGCGACATTGTCATCTCCCTGGAACGGGCCCAGGAACAGTGCCAGGAGTACGGACACAGTCTGGAGCGGGAAGTGATGTATCTCCTGGTACACGGATTACTGCATCTGGCAGGATATGACCATATGGAAGAAGAAGATAAAAAGCAGATGCGGGCCCGGGAAGAAAAACTGCTTGCAGAAATCGGCGCCATTCGCTAAAATATAGGGAATATAATACTAGGAAAAAATGAGTTCTATTTTGGAGGTTGGTTTTGTTTGGATACGGACAGTACGATGCAATTTGTGATTCTGGCAATTTTGATTTTTTTATCGGCGATTTTTTCTTCGGCGGAAACGGCGTTTTTATCAACCAATAAAATCCGTTTGCGCAATCTGCAGGACGAGGGAGAAAAGAAAGCCGATCTGGTCCTGATCATGCTGGAAAATCAGAGCAAATTAATTTCAACACTGCTGGTCGGTAATAACATTGTAAATATCGGCTCCTCTGCGTTAGCTACCAAGATGGCTACCGATGCTTTTGGTGATGCTGGTGTAGGGATCGCTACCGGTATTATGACCTTTCTGGTGCTGGTTTTCGGGGAAGTGATTCCCAAAAATCTGGCTGCTGCCCATGCGGAAACCTGGGCTATGCTGGTAGCACCTTTTATCCGGATGATCAGCTTTTTGCTGACACCAGTGGTATTTCTGTTAACAAAACTGTCTGACTTTGTAGTACGGGTCACCAAAAAAGATGAAGAGGAAGATCCGACCATCACAGAAGATGAATTTAAAATTCTGGTCAATGTGGGCCAGGAGGAAGGCGTGTTTGATGAGTCTGAATCTGAAATGATCAACAGCATTATGGAATTCGATGAGACAGTGGTAAAGGCCATTATGGTACCGCGTATTGATATCATTGCCGTTGATGTGGAGGATTCCATCAACGAAGCATTGCGTCTGATCATTGACGGCGGGCACTCCCGTATCCCTGCCTATGAAGAAAGTATCGATAATATTGTGGGGATTCTGTATGCCAAGGACATTTTTGAACATCTGGATGCAGACTTTGATGAATTAAAAGTAAGAGCGCTGATCCGTCCCGCTTACTATATTCCGGAAACCAAAAAAGTCAGCGATCTGCTGAATGAGCTGCGTCTGAAAAAAGTGCATATGGCCATTATTCTGGATGAGTATGGCGGAACCAATGGCCTGGTAACCATAGAGGATCTGATTGAAGAAATTATCGGCGATATTCAGGATGAATACGATGTGGAGGAAGATCTCATCGTGATGCACAGCGACAGTGAGCTGGTGGCCGACGCCCGGGCCCCTATCGGTGATGTGGAAGAGGCCTTTGATGTGGAGCTGGATGAGGAAATTCTGGAAGACAGCGAAGCGGACACCATCGGCGGTCTGGCCTTTGAACATCTGGGCGGGATTCCGGCTGTGGGTGACGAAGTCACCGTAGGTCGTTTCCTGATCCGTATTGTAGAGGTCAGCGGACGCCGGATTTCTAAAGTGGAGATCGTACTGTTGCCTCCGGAAGAGGACGATGACAATGAGGATGACGAAAACTGATACGCTGCGCCAGCATGGCGATTATGAAAAACTGATTCAGGTGGCCTGGAAGGCCAGAGAAAACGCCTATGCGCCGTACTCCGGCTTTGCGGTAGGTGCTGCCGTGGAGACGGCCAGTGGTCATATTTATGGGGGATGCAACATTGAGAATGTCAGCTATGGTCTGACCAACTGTGCGGAACGTACCGCCATGTTTCAGGCCGTTGCCCATGGAGAGCGCCAGCTGCTGCGTATGGCAATCTGTGCAGACACGGACAAACCAGTAGCGCCTTGCGGTGCCTGCCGGCAGGTGATGCAGGAGTTAGGTCCACAGATGGAGATTTTTTTACTGGGTCGAAACGGTGATGTGATCGTTACGACAGTGGCGGAGCTGCTTCCTTACAGCTTTCAGGATTTTCCACAGTCAGAGGGACAGGAGAAAGGGGACATATAATTCATGAAAACAGGATTTGTAGCACTGGTGGGACGCCCAAACGCAGGGAAATCCACCTTGCTGAATCAGATTTTAGATCGCAAGATAGCGATTGTGTCAGATAAGGCCCAGACGACGCGGCACCGTATTACTGGCGTGCTGACCAACGAAACCGGACAGATTGTATTTCTGGATACGCCGGGGATTCATAAACCGCGACACAAGCTGGGAGAACGGATGGTGGAGATCGCCCAGAGCTCGCTGTATGATGCCGATGTGATCTATTATCTGGTGGATGTGACCTATGAATTCGGGCCGGGAGAACAGTATATCCTGCAGCAGCTGCAAAAAGCTTCTGCTCCGGTTTTCCTGATTTTAAACAAGATCGACCGTTTGGAGAAAGCCGGTGTGCTGGCCCTGATCGCCCAGTGGCAGAAGCGCATGGAATTTGCCGAAATCTTTCCGCTGTCCGCTAAGATGGGCGATAACGTAGAACAACTGGTGGCTACTACATTCAATTATCTGGAGGAAGGCCCCCAGTTTTATCCCGCTGATTCGGTGACGGACCAGCCAGAAGAAATTGTTATTGCCGAGCTGATCCGGGAGCAGATTCTGGAAGCCACCCGCGATGAGGTCCCCCACAGCATTGCAGTGATTGTAGAGCAGATGAAGCTGCAGGATGATGGGAAGATCTATGTCGGTGCGACGATTTATGTGGAACGGGACAGTCAGAAGGGGATCATCATTGGCCGGGGCGGTATGATGCTGCGCAAGATCGGCAGCAAGGCCCGCCGGGAAATCGAATACCTGCTGGGTGAAAAAGTTTACCTGGATTTATGGGTGAAAGTCAATGAGGACTGGCGCAATAAAGAAAGTGCCATTAAATCCTTATATCTGGATGATGACAGCGACGAATTTTAACTGGCATAAAATCATTATGCAATAACAAAACAGAATTTTGCACATGGATAAATAATTTCAGCAGAGGTCGCGCAGACCTCTGTTTTTTTCTGCAGTTTTATGGTAAAGTTTTAGATATCAGATCATGGAAAAGAGGAGGGACAGCTTTGCACAAGCTACGATTACATTTGCGCCGGCAGCTTTCCGTGCTGGACGGTTTCTGGATGTTGCTGCTTACGTTTATTCTGATGAACGGGCTGGTGGGCAGCGGGATCGTTCCGGTGGAACGATTGGCGGGCTTTCTGCCTGGCGGTGCTACGGGGATCAACTGCCTGCTGGTACAGCAGTTGTTGCAGGTGTTGATCATGGTAGGTTTGGTCTTTGGGTTTCTGCATCTGCGCGGTGTTACAGCCAGGCGGATTGGCCTGCGGCCTTTTGCGCAGCGCAGGTGGATCGTGCTGTCCATTTTTTGTGGCGTAGTTACTTTTTTTGTTATGCTGTTGCTCACCACCTGGATGACACAACTGTTTCCGCAGTGGGCCAAACCACAGACCGTGACCGAACTGATCATGCAGGCCCGGACCGGTTGGGAGTGGCTGGCCGCTATCCTCATTGTCTCGGTGCTGGCTCCTTTCAGCGAAGAACTGCTGTTTCGGGGCTATATTTATCACAGTTTGCGCCAGTACAGAGGCGTGACTTTCAGCATCGTGATCACATCGCTGTTGTTCGGCTGTATGCATTATGATTTATTTCGGCTGCTCCCGCTGACGCTGGTGGGTTGCTGTCTCAATCTGGTTTCGGTGCGCTCCGGTTCTCTGTGGGGCTCTATTCTGATGCATGGCACCTGGAATTTTATGATGACGCTGGTCATGATGGCGCTATAACGGTTGAAAATAGCAAGCCGCTGTGAAAGGATATTGCACTGGTACGGAGAAGATAACAGCAGAAAGAGAAACCGATGATAAAAGCCGTGTGAACAGGCACGCAGAAAATGTTAGGAGTGTTTGATCTTTGAAAACAGGAGATTTGATTCAGCTTTCTATCACCGGCATTTCCCATCAGGGATATGGCATTGGCCGGCACGACAATATTGTGGTGTTTGTGCCGGGTGCCATGCTGGGGGAAACGGTAGAAGCACAGATAGTAGAATATAAAAAGAAAATGGCCACAGCACAGCTGCAGCGCATCATAACACCGTCGGAATACCGCATTGATGCGCTTTGCCCGCAAAGCAGCCGCTGTGGAGGCTGTGAACTGCAGCATTGCAGCTATGATTATCAGCTGCAGGCCAAACGGAAGATCGTGGAGGATGCCATGGCGCGGCTGGGCCGTATTGATACGCCGATAGAACCGGTACTGGGCATGGAGGATCCATGGCATTATCGCAACAAGGGTATTTTTCATGCCGATTACAGCGATGGCACTGTGCGGCTTGGTTTTTATGAGCAGGGCAGCCATCAGTTTGTGCCAGCGGCAGCATGCCGGCTGTTCAGTAAGGCTGTCACCGATCTGGTGTCGGTTCTGGAAAACCTGATCCAGAACAGCGGCAGAGCTTACTACATTCATAAGGTCATGATTCGGGAAAGTCGTTCTAATGGGGACATGATGGTGGTGTTTGTCACCGAGGAGGCAGCCTGGCGTCTGCCGGAGCTGGCCCAGCAGCTGATCCGGCAGCCCGGTGTGGTGTCGGTGTATCACAATATCAATACCAATTTAAAAATCATGCTGGGCCGCAGTTTCCGTCTGCTGGCCGGTCAGCCTGCCATCGAGGATACCATCGGTGCCTTTCGTTTTCAGATCTCACCGCAATCTTTTTTCCAGATCAACAACCAGCAGGCCCAGGTGCTGTATGAGACAGCCCTGGACTTTGCCCAGTTGACCGGGAAAGAAATGGTGGCAGATGTCTATTGCGGTATCGGAACGATTTCTTTGTACTTGGCTCAGCAGGCTGCGCAGGTTATCGGCATTGAATCGGTAGCCCAGGCTGTGCAGGATGCCAAAGAAAATGCCAGAAACAACGGCGTGGAAAACTGTACGTTTGTAGCTGCCAAGGCAGAAGACTGGCTGCCTAAATGGGCGCAGAAAGGCAATCGGCTGGATGTGGCGGTCATTGATCCGCCTCGCAAAGGCTGCGAGACTCCAGTGCTGGATGCACTGATCACCAGCGGCGCCAAACGGATCGTGTATGTATCCTGTAATCCCTCCACACTGGCCCGCGATGCCAAATATCTCTGCCAGTATGGCTATGAAGTGCAGAAGATCCAGCCAGTTGATTTATTCTGTCAGAGCTGGCATGTGGAATGTGTCGTGTTGATGACAAAAACACAGAAGTAAATGATGAAAAACGGCTTGAAATGAGGCATTTCTAGGGTTGGAGATGTGTTTGCGAATATTCTTTTTTGAATTTGGTGAGCTTGCCTGATTAGAAAAATGATAGGTTGAATTGATAAGGTTTTATATCGCAACAAGGAGGAACAGGGCTGTGATAAATTTAGGGAAACTGAAAGAAATAAAAGACCTTCGAAAGGTTTGGCCACATGAAGCGTTGGACTTTACTCCCTGGCTTGCGGAAGAAGATAATCTTGCATTGTTGGCGGATGCTGTTGGTTTGGAGATAACCATTGATGAGACAGAGTCCAGTGTGGGAGATTTCAATGTTGATATTTTTGCATCGGAAACTGGCACAGATAGAAAAAGTATTATTGAAAATCAGCTTGAGGATACTAACCATGACCACTTGGGTAAATTGATAACGTATGCATCCGGTAAATCTGCGGATATTGTGATTTGGGTTGTAAAGAGAGCAAGAGAAGAACATCGGGCAGCAATAGAATGGTTGAATAATCATACCGATGAAAATATTGCTTTTTTCTTGGTAGAAATCAAACTGTATCAAATCGGCACTTCGAATATTGCAGTTAAGTTTGAAGTGGTAGAAAAGCCAAATGACTGGACAAAGGAAATTAAACGCCACACCAGTGGTTCTCCTATACTCCAGGCAAGATACGATTATTGGGTTGCATTTAATGATTATGCTTTCTCCAATAATGGCTTTGCAAAGGCGTTTAATAAAAGAAAAGCAAGCACAAACCATTGGATGACGATGAGCGTAGGTTCATCTGTTTGTGAAATCAGCATTAATCAGGTTCGGAAAGATAACCAGATTGTAGTTGAGTGGTATATTTCTGATGATAAGGAACTGTTCCATAAATTCCACTCTCATAAAACAGAAATTGAAATGGAGATGGGTATGGAACTAGACTGGCGGGAATTGCCGGATAAGAAAGCTAGCAGAATACTTATAACCCATCCTGCCGATTTCGAGAATAAGGATACCTGGACTGGTCAGTTTGATTGGATAATGGATGTTGCACTGAAAATGAAAAAGACATTTAAAAAGTATTTATAATTATCATAATACTGAATACTCTAAAAAGATGGTATTTCCGAATTTTGAAAAAGGAAGTCGTGTTGCCGGAGAGGCTCTATACTATCGTAGCTTGGATTAACAAGAACTTCAAGTATGAGTAGAATCGTTTACATCCGTATACAGATAGTCTGTCTCTGTAACGATGGATGTATAGCGCAGATGACGCGTAAACCGTAACTGTCTCCTTAACCTGTAGCTACTGAAAGTTGCAGCAACGATGATATATAAAGATATACTGTTGGATTGGGATGTGAGTATTTTGAGGAGTTCTATGAAGAAAGAAAAGAAATACTTACAGTAAAGTTTCGTATGCTGCTTGGGTAAAAGAATACTACAAATCGGGATTTGTGAGGGATATTAAATGTTTAGATCCATTCGAAAAAAGAAAAATGAAATCAGTATAGACGCAGCAAAAGAACTGCTTCGTTGTTCTCGACGTGGCGTTTTGGCGGTCAATGGTGATGATGGTTATCCCTATGCGGTACCGATTAATTATCTGTATCAGGAAGACGAAAATAAGATTATTTTTCATGGAGCGAAAGCAGGCTATAAGGTAGATTGTTTGAAAGCATGTGACAAGGTCTGCTTTACTGTGTACGGCAATGAAAACACAAAAGAAGAATCGTGGGCCCCGTTTCTTCAAAGTATGGTTGTCTTTGGACGATGCCATTTAGTTGAAAATCAGGAAGATAAAATTGAGCTTGTAAAGAAGTTTGCGATGAAGTATTATCCCGATGAAAAGATGGTAGAGGAAGAAGTGGCATCATCCGGAAAGGTCGTCCAGATGTTTGAGATCGAAATAGAGCACCTTAGTGGAAAAGAAGTACAGGAACGATAACTTTCAGTTATGGTGGATTTGTATCCATGAACAGGAAAACAGTTAAAAATGGGGTTGATTTATTTCCACGAACCTCAAAATCGGCAAAATGTGCTGTTGTAATCCGTAGCATCCACGCAAGCCATGTGAAGACGGTAGTGTTAATGTCAAGAAAAGATAAGTAAGTGTCCGAAAGTAGTGTGTTTCGGGTTTTTTGGACTGTAGAATCAATAACATGGATAGAGGTGCTGTAATGAAAAAATATGTGGCCTTCTTGAGAGGCATCAACATTAGTGGCAAAAACAAAATCAGTATGACAGAACTCAAGCGGGAATTTGAGGCAGCAGGGTTTTTTGAGGTGTCCACCTATCTGAATAGCGGTAATGTCGTTTTTGCAGCAGATACGGTGGATACAAGGGGTGTCATAGAGAACATGCTAGCTGACAAGTTTGGTCTTTATATTCCTGTTTATGTCATAGCGATGGATGAATTAAAAGCAATCCTTGCCGAGGCGCCAGAATGGTGGAATGTAGGAGATAAGGACCAGTATGATAATTTGATTTTTATTTTGTCTGCTGATACGCCTGACGATCTGTGCAATTTGGTGGGAGAACCATCAGAGGGGCTTGAAAAAATACAAATATATCATAATGTAGTTTTCTGGACTTTTGATAAAAAGTCTTATCGGAAATGCAATTGGTGGAAGAAGACGGCCAGCACCGGTATTGCAGAAAAACTCACCATACGAACAGCAAATACGCTAAAAAAAGTGGTAAGATAAAAATGGCTTCAAGCGTGGAGATTGCTCTGTCAGCAAAACCGTGGAATTTTCCGAAAAGTGAATTGCTGCGGCAATACCGCATTGAACATGCCGCAATAACATGATACAATGTCGGTAGCATATAGCGGAACGAAAAAGGAGAGATGCCTGTGAAATATCTGGTGACCTATGCCTCAAAATATGGCCATGCGAAAACGTATGCCCAGTGGATCGCAGAGGCGTTACACTGCGAGATGGTACCGGCCAGAGCGGTGAAAGGAGAGGTGCTGCGCCAGTATGATGTGATCATCCACGGCGGTGGGCTGTATGCCGGTGGGCTCAGCGGTATTGATGTATTTACCAGGCACGAACAGGAGCTTGCCGGAAAGGCGCTGATCCTGTTTTCCTGTGGCCTTGCGGACTCGCAGGATGCAGAGAATGTGGCCCATATCGAAACAGAGATCGCCAAGGTGCTGTCGCCGGAATTGCAGCAGCGGGTAAAGCAGTTTCATCTGCGGGGCGGCATTGATTATAAAAAGCTGGGACCGGTGCACAAAGCTATGATGGCCATGCTTTACAGAAGTGTGCGCAAAAAAGATTACGACAGCCTGCGCCGGGAAGATCAGATGATGCTGGATACCTATGGCGGTCAGGTGGATTTTCTGGATCAGAGTACCATTGGGCCGCTGGTGGATTATGTAAAACATTTGGCGGATACCGATGGTGCGGGGCAGGATATATAAAAAATGATACAATACCACTTGACAGGTGAACGGTCGTTTACTATAATTTTCTTGTAAACGATCGTTCACTTTTTGCTGGAAGTTTTACAGTATCGTACCCAATAGGATAGACAGTACAAAGGAATTGTTCACTGGCGGTCTGCTCGCTTTTATCAGATATGGTTATCAGGAGGAAGAAACAATGACGCAAAAGGATTACAGCATTCGTCTGGAAAGAAAAGAAGAATACAGGGATGTGGAAAACCTTGTGAGAGAGGCATTCTGGAATGTTTACCGTCCGGGCTGCCTGGAACATTATGTGCTGCATCAGCTTAGAAATGACGCCGCATTTGTACCGGAGCTGGATTTCGTTATGGAACAGAATGGAGCGTTGATCGGTCAGAACATGTTTATGCGGGCGACGATCCAGGCCGATGACGGCAGAGAGATCCCAATTATGACAATGGGGCCTATTTGTATCGCACCGGAACGGAAGCGCCAGGGCTACGGCAAAATTCTGCTGGATGCTTCTCTTGAAAAAGCAGCAGAGCTTGGCTGCGGCGCTGTCTGCATGGAGGGTAACATTGATTTTTACGAAAAAAGCGGGTTCCAATATGCTTCTGCCTATGGCATCCGCTATCACGGTTTGCCGGAAGGCGCCGATGCTTCCTTTTTTCTCTGCAAGGAGCTGATTCCCGGCTATCTGGATGGCATTACCGGCGTATACGCTACGCCGCAGGGATATTTTGTAGATGAAGCAGATGTGGAGGCTTTTGACCGGGCTTTTCCACCAAAAGTAAAGAAGGAGCTGCCGGGGCAGATCTTCTAAATAAAACCAGATCGCATTTCAATGGAGGTGTCAGGATGAGCGATACAAAAGAGCAGATCCTGCTGGCGGCGCTGCGGCTTTTTGCCAGAGATGGCTACGAGGCGGTCTCCGTCAGTCAGATTGCGGGAGCGCTGGGCATGACCAAGGGAGCGCTGTATAAGCACTATAAGAACAAACAGGATATCTTT
Organism: uncultured Peptococcaceae bacterium; assembly: GCA_945949655.1. Lineage (GTDB taxonomy): Bacteria > Bacillota > Peptococcia > Peptococcales > Peptococcaceae > UBA7185. The sequence goes on along the minus strand of CAMFFG010000015.1, from coordinate 1,482 downwards.
GACAGTATCGTGGCCCGCATGGAGCAGCTGGATGCCATCCATGCCCGGCAGTACCAGCTGCCGGAGGGAACCATAGAAGAAATGGCAGAAGAATACCGGCATGCGTCTCTGCAACAGATCCTTGCTTTCAGCAGGGCCCAGTTTCATTACTGGACAGAAGAAGAATTTCCTTCCTGCTTCCGCAAGCTGCTGACATTGGAGCAGTACAGAAATGAAGCCATGCATGCACTGTACCAGCAGTATCTGGCGGCGGGGCCGCTAGGCTATATGACCGATCTGTTCCGCAGTCTGCGCATTCCCGATGCCGACCAGATGGCGCTGGCCTTTTACGGGCCCATGCATCTGCTATACAGCTGTTACGATGGCGCAGAAGAAAAGCAGGCTGTATTTGTTCTGCTGGAAGAACACCTAGATCGTATGTACAAAACGCTGAAAGTGGGGGAAGAACTATGAATCTATTGCAGGTTCCGCCAAGGTTTGCGGCTCTGGCGGCAGAATACCCGGATCTGACCATCTGCCGTGTTGTTTTGCAAGAAAAAGGGCAGTATGGCCTTGTCAGCGCCCAGGGCGAGCAGGCGGCGGTGGTGGCCGGAAAATTCCGTCATGATGCGGTCACCCGCTCCGATTATCCCGCTGTGGGAGATTATGTGATGGCCGATCTCAATGATAATCACACCGCTGTGATCCACCATGTGCTGCACCGCCAGAGCCTGTTTCTGCGCAAGGCAGCCGGTAAGGCCCGCACGGAACAGGCGGTGGCCGCCAATATCGATACGGTTTTTCTGTGCATGGCCCTGAACCATGACTTTAATCTGCGCCGCCTGGAGCGGTATCTGGCCATCGCCTGGGACAGCGGCGCTGTGCCGGTGGTGGTGCTGACCAAGGCGGATCTGTGTGATGATACGGCCGGCAGACTGGCCGAGGTGCAGCGCGTGGCAGTTGGCGCAGATGTGGTGGTGACCTCGGCCAAAGAAGATGACTGCCAGCAGATCCTACCCTATATCACAGCTGGCAAAACCGTTGCCTTTGTCGGTTCGTCCGGCGCCGGCAAATCCACGCTGATCAACTGGCTTCTGGGGGAAGATCGGCTGGAAACAGGCGGTCTGCGCAACGATGATAAAGGCCGCCATACTACGACCCACCGAGAGATGATCGTCCTGTCCAATGGCGCCATGGTGATCGATACACCAGGCATGCGCGAGCTGGGCATGTGGGATACAGCAGAGGGGCTGGGCACAGCCTTTGCCGATATTGAGGCGCTGGTGGCAGCCTGCCGGTTTGGCAACTGTACCCACACAACAGAAAAAGGCTGTGCAGTGCGCGCCGCACTGGAATGTGGCCAGCTGGATGGGGAGCGCTGGCGTTCCTACCAGAAGCTGCAGGCTGAAAATGCCTATGCGGCCGACGGAGCAAGCTACCTAGCGGCCAAGGAAAAACGATTTAAAGAGATCGCCCGGCAGAATAAATCCAACCGGAAACGAG
>CAMFFG010000014.1 GCA_945949655.1 uncultured Peptococcaceae bacterium | reverse complement strand
CACCAGCTCATACACCATGTTCAGATTATGCACGCCAAATATGGTCGGCTCTGCCACCAGCACACAGTAATCGGCATCCAGGATACTCTCCATTACCACACAGGCACTGCCTGGCGGGCAATCAATGAGTATGGTGTCCCGCATGCTGCTTTTCATGTCCTGCAGCATGGTACGGATAATAGGCACACCCGACTCTTCCCCCATATTCAGCATACCACTGATGATCTGCACATTCTGAGAAACGCCGCGCATAATTTTGCCGATAGGCCGCTTCGTGGCCGTGATGGCATGCTGCGGACAGACCAGCACACAACCGCCGCAGGGATGGCACACATCAGGAAACACGACGGCTTTCTCCTGAATGGCAGCAATGGCATTGAATTTGCAGAAATCAATACACTGCCGGCAGCCATTGCAACGATCTGTATTTACTTCCGGTGTTTTAATGAATACTGGCGTTTCCGTGAGCTGCTGCGGTTTAAAAAACAGATGCCCATTGGGTTCTTCCACATCACAATCATAATAGGCTGCGTGGTCTGCTACTGCCGCCAGATTGACTGACACCAGCGTCTTGCCGGTGCCGCCTTTTCCGCTCAGCACTGCGATTTTCATATCAGTTTCCTCCGTGGCCATGGAATCCAGGATGAATGTCGGTCAGTTCAGACAAGCGGTTTTCCACAAACGCCTGAATATTTTCATCTACTGATACACCCACGCTCTGGTACAGCTTCACCCCAGCCGCCTGCAGCACCTTTGCCGCATTCTCTCCACAGCGCGGAGCCAGCATGGCTTCTGCATGCTGGTCCACAACTACCTGCGCTGCCTTAATTCCAGCACCGCCCTGCACAGCGATCCCGCTGTTATCCAGAAAAACTTTTTCCTTTGTTTCTGTGTCATAAATCAAAAACAGTGGTGTCCGCCCAAAAGATGGACAGATTTCAATTTCATTATCTTCTACTGGAATAACAATCTTCATTATCTTCGCGCTCCTTTGTATGATAAAAATAAGTTTTAGAAAATTTACTGCTCGTGGATTTCCCCCCACGTCTGCCATTGATTTGGCTGCTGTGCCAGCTGCTGCATCCGCTCTCTTTGGCAACCGCCCTGTCGGCAGCATTTACTCTGTCCGTCACACAGGTGATAATCGCCGCCTGCAATGTACAGTATACGGCCTTCCACCAGCGCCAGTGCCAGTTTGCGCCGTGCTTCCAGATAAATGCCCTGCACCGTGGTGCGGGCAATATTCATATGATTGGCACAAGCCTCCTGGTTCATCCCTTCCAGGTCAATCAGCCGGATCGTCTCATATTCATCCACCGTCATCTGAATTGGTTCTGCCGGGCTGGCGCAAGTTTCCAGAGGGCCAAATCGGCTGGTGGTGGGCAGACAGCACACTTTACGCCATTTTCTCGGTCTTGGCAAAGTACATCTCACCTCCCGTTATTTTTGACATATGTCATTTATACTTCTATTGTAATCATTTTCTGGCATATGTCAATAACTTTCCGAGAAAAATAATTTTGCGCTGGACAAAAAATCTGGTTTACAAACAAAAGCAATTATTATACCCTTAAAGGTAATAAACACAAATCCATTCAATTTACAGGAGCATCACACAACATGACATCATATATTCCCTATCTATGGCAGCGCATGCAGGCTCTACATGACCGGCAACCGATGTCTGGCCATACTCCTGGCCACAAGAACGGACTGTTTCTGCCGAAGCCTCTGCAAAAGGCCTGGGGCAGCCAGTTTGCCAGCTACGATTACACAGAGCTGGACGGACTGGACAATCTGCATTTTGCCAGCGACTGCATTGCCCAGAGCCAGCAGCAGGCCGCGCAGATTTTCGGCGCCGGACAGTGCTTTTATCTGGTCAATGGCACTACCGCCGGTCTGCAGGCAGCTATCATGGCGACCTGCAGCAACAAACAGGTTTTTGTGCCTCGCCATGTACACCGCTCTATTTATCACAGTCTGCTGCTGGCTCACGCTCAACCTGTTTATCTGCCGCTGGAACTGGATACCCGGACCAGTCTGCCACTAGGTATTTCCACCGACACACTGCAGCAGTATATACAACAGTATCCGAACTGCAAGAATCTGATTCTGGTCAATCCAACCTATCAGGGAATCACAGCCGACAATATAGCATGCGTGCAATTGGCAAAAGACCACGGGCTGACGGTAATTGTAGATGAAGCCCACGGTTCCCATTTACATTTTCATCGTGATCTGCCAGCCTCTCTGCTGGACGCTGGCGCTGATCTGGTGGTGCAAAGCTGGCATAAAACGCTGCCAGTAATGACGCAGGGCAGCGCTCTGCTGGTGCACAAACAGTATCAGGGGCCTTCGCCCGAGCCGTTTCTCAGTTTACTGCAGACCACATCGCCCTCCTATTTGCTGATGGCCTCTTTAGAAGCCGGCAGCATCTATATGGGGCAACAGGTCCAAGCGCATATTGATCAGTCGTTACAGGTCATTTTTGAGCTGCACAGCCGTATTGCCAACACACTGCAAACCCTGCATGTGCTGTGGGAACCAGAATGGAAGCAGGACCCTTTTAAACTGTATCTGCTTTCGGACCGTCTGTCCGGCGCAAATATGGATGCTTATCTGCGGCAGCATCATGCCATTTACAGTGAGATGCATGATAACAGCGGTATTCTGTTTATCCTGCCGCTACAAACCTCTGTCTCATGGGCAGAACGGCTTTATCAGGCCCTGCTGGATCTGGACCGCTTCAGTCTGCAGCAGCAGACCACACACCAGACCCAGGCCAGCTTTTATTGCCGCACCATCCCCAGACAGTGTTATCCATTGCAGGAGGCCTTTTACCGAGAAAAACAGCAGCTTCCCTGGCGAGAGGCTACTGGTGCCATAGCCGGACAGTTTATCCTGCGCTACCCGCCAGGCATTCCATTGCTGGTTCCCGGCGAAATGATTACCCGGGAAATTGTTCAGCTCTGGCTGGCCAGCGGCGGCACCGAGGATGAACTGGTGACGGTACTGGCTCAATAAAAAGTTATATTGCAAAGGAGTTTCCACTATGAACGGAACATTATTTGTCATTGAAGGCGTGGATGGCAGCGGCAAAGCCACCCAGACCGATCTGCTGTACCAGGCGCTGCAAAAACAGGAAAGGCCAGTGCGCAAAATCAGCTTTCCAAACTACGACAGCCCTTCTTCCAGCCTGATTAAAATGTACCTCAATGGTGAATTCGGCACGGATCCACAAGCAGTCAATGCTTTTGCCACCTCAGTCTTTTTTGCGGTGGATCGCTTTGCTTCCTTCCGCAAGGACTGGCAAAAATTTTACGAGGACGGCGGCATCATTATTGCAGACCGCTATGTGACCTCCAATCTGGTTCATCAGGCCAGTAAAATTTCAGATGCCGCAGAAAAAGAGCGCTACATTGCCTGGCTCTCCGACCTGGAATACAACATCTTTGGTCTGCCGCAGCCAGATTGCGTTATTTTTCTGGATATGCCGCCAGCCTGCAGCTTACAGCTGCGGCAACAGCGCAATACACTGAAACAGGGCCTGACCCAGGATATCCACGAGGCCGACCAGCACTATCTGCAGCAGGCGTATGAAAATGCTGTTACCATTGCACAGCATCAGCAGTGGCATACCATCCATTGCGCCACACCGGATGGAAACATCCGCAGCATAGAGGACATCCACCGGCAGATCCTGCAGACCATCTGCCAGCGGACCGATATTCGTACAGCGGAAGCAGATAACCTGTAAAACATAAAAGCTGCTGCAGAAAAGATGTTTTGCCTGTTGGCACAAACTTTTCTGCAGCAGCTTTTTTCGCTATTCTTCCTTCTGGTTTTCTTCCGCCGTTTCCTGTTCCTCCCGGCAGGTACAGATATTTTTTAACGCCCGCGTCAACAGATCCTGAAACAACCTGTTTTCCTCTTTACTCATATTATGCGTGATCCGCTGCTCCATACACAGCATATTGCTGCCCACTTCCTTGCTGATACTCTGCGCTTTTGGTGTTAGCAGAATATATTTGGAACGGGCATCCGCCTGGCTGATCTCCCGCCGGATAAAACCCTTGGCTTCCATTCGCTTCATCAGGCCAGTCACAGTAGGGTTGCTCAAACGAAAATAATTTTCCAGCTCTCGCTGATTCACCGGATGATCAGCCTTTTCCAGATACATTAAAATACTGGCCTGAGCCGGTGTCAGGTCATAACGGGCCGCCTCCCGCTGCATCGCGATCTCAAATGAAACAGAAATCTGTTTAAACAGCAATCCGTAAAAATATTGTCCTTTTTCCTTCATTTTCATCACCATCTGCTTATAGCGCCATGTTATTTCACCGTAACCGTACCTCGGCTGGCCCGGCTGTAATCTACATCATTGTTGAGTGCATATTCCAGCACTTCCTTTTCCTCATCGCTCAGCGGATGCTTGCTGGCGCCATTCAGGATCCGCTTGCAGTAGCAACGGGCATCGTCCCGATTATGAATATTGGTAAACACATAGCCGTTGCCCAGATCATCCAGCACCACCATGGAAAAACTCAATTCGCCGTAAGTAAAGTCAAAGGCATTATAGTGCATGATCGCCACATGATTCAGATTGGCCTGCTGCCGTTTCCGCAGTTCTTTCACATCCTGCTCCAGCTGTCTGGCCGACTGCTGGGTATCCTGATTGCTGGCCACCAGTTCGGTCACGATATCACTGAGATTTTCTCCGTTCACCCCTAGTGTCAGTGCCGTATATTTTTTCTTCAGCGTTTTGATCTCTTTCTGCAACTGCATCATTCTGATCAGAAAGATCAGGATGAGTAGCGCCATAATCGCTGTAAAAACAATTGCATACTGGTTCAAGAGCTCCAGAATCTCCATCATGTATCCTACCTCCTGCATTTTTACCGTAATTCTGAATAGAATCCATCTTTATTGAATTGCAAAACCTAGCGTTTTACTTATTATAATGCAAAAAGCGCGATAGAGCAAATCGCTTTTTATAAAATTACTGCTCCACAGAAAATCTTAATAAAATTCAGATATCTTTTGGGCGCAAGTATGCTATACTGTAACAAACACTCTATCCATAACAAATAAAGGATGTGAACCTCAGCATGAGACAGAAAAAACTGCAGATCCTGCTCTGCACTGTGTTCCTGTTTTTTTTCAGCACGATGCCTGCTCTGGCCAGCTCCGCCACCGATACAACAGGGGTTGCTACAACCATATACCAGATGTATTTAACCAATGGTGCCCTTGGCGAACTGCGGCTTGATACCAATGTGTCTGGTAAAAGTCCGCAGGCTGAAAATTTTATGCATGATGTGCTGGACTTATCCACTCGGCTGGTCCCTTTTAGCCTGGATGCCAATCTGCAGTATTATTCCAATGTAACCCCCACTACATTTTTTGTCACCTTTCGCGGTCGCGATTACAATGATCTGAATCAGTATGTGCAGGCAAAGGCAAAAGAGATCGCGGCGGTCGCTGAGATCTACAGCACGGATTATGAAAAGCTGCGCTATATCAATAATTATATCGTTGATCACTGTGAATATGTGGCTGCCGCCGTATCCGATCCGGAAAAATACAGCAAAGCCTTCACCAGCTTTGGCTGTCTGGTGGAAGGGCAGGCTGTCTGCGAAGGGTACGCCAACAGTGTTCAGCTTTTGTGCGAAATTATGGAGATCCCCTGCATTAAAGTGACTGGCACAGCCTATAGCGGTGATCATATCTGGAATGCCGTTTATCTGGACGGAAAATGGTGGATGCTGGACGTTACCTTTAACGACCCTGTAGGCCGCCAGGATAACAACGACCGCTGGTCTTATTTTCTGCTGGATCTGGACACCTTCCAGCAAAAAGGTACCCACACCTATGACCAAACGGCTTATGAACGCAGCAAAGAAATCTACACCGGTCGCACCGTCGGCCAGAAACAGGTATCAGTTCCTTTTGCCGGCTTATCTCTGCAAAACGCCATTACCGGCGATCAGATCGATGACCGTTATCTGCAGGATGACAATGCCGTTCCAGTTGATGACAATACTGTTCAGCAAACGGAACAAAATACATCCAATCAGACAGAAGCCAGCCAGAAAGCCACGCAGGTAAAGGCGGAGGCATTAAAAGAGTTCGGACTTTTTGTAGGCGATGAAGGTGGCTTTCGTTTAAACGATACCATGACCAGGGTTGAGATGGGCGTTATGGTAATGCGTATGAATGATGGCCTTGAAGCGCTGCGGGAAAATGGTGATTATTATGCCTCCATCTGCCCTTTTACCGATGTCCCGCAGTGGGCTCGCTCTTCCATTGGTTTTTTGTATGAGAACAAACTGGTGGCCGGGCAAAGCGAAACTGCCTTTGGCACCAGCGCTGTCAGCAAACGGGATTACGCTGTCATGATGCTGCGGGTATTAGGCATTCAGCACAGCTATGAGGATGCACTGGCCATTGCTGTCACCCACGGCATTTTAACCGAGGAACAAGCCAGCGGCAATGCTACCGCCACCCGCGGCGATGTGGTGGACATGACCTACGCTACCTTGCAGCTTATGGACGAACAACAGAAGCAGACTGCCGCGCAGGAACAACCGGCTGCATAGAAAGACACTGATAAGAAACCGTAACTATTATAATGTATAGGTCTGCATCAGAGCTGTATCTGCTGCAGACCTTTTCTGTTGACAAACATCGTACCATACAAAAAAGCAGAGACAGCCAAAACGCCATCTCTGCATCACAGATCTATTTCACTTGCTTCGGGATACAGGAACAGATCATCTAACAATTTCTATTTACCGCCGTATTTTTTGCAGCTGCCTACCACTACACCGGTTAAGGCCAGCAGAGCCAGTGCGTTGGGGATTACCATCATGCCGTTAAAAAAGTCCGACAATTCCCATACCAGATCTACCTTCAGGGTAGAACCAACAATGATAAATACGATGACAATACAGGAATACACTTTCACTGCCGTATCTCCAAACAGATATTTCACATTGACTGCGCCAAAGAAATGCCAGCTTAAAATAGTGGAGAACGCGAAGAACAGCAGACACACGGCAACAAAGATATCGCCAAAACTGCCGTACACGCTGGCAAAGGCTGTCTGAGTCAGAGCAATGCCGCCTTTGCCACTTTCCAGCGCACCGGTGGAAAGCACTGCAAATACGGTCATATTTAACACAATAAAGGTATCGATAAATACACTGATCATGGCGGTTAAACCCTGTTCGTGCGGATTTTTAGCGGTAGCACGAGCATGGGCATGGGGTGTGGAACCCATCCCGGCTTCGTTGGAGAATAACCCTCTGGCTACCCCGTAACGAATCGCCTGCTGTACGGTAATCCCCAGGGCACCACCGCCCATTGCCGACGGATCAAAAGCACATACAATGATCATTTCCAGCACACGGGGAATGTGCGTGATATTCAGAATAATGAGAAGCAAGCCCCCAAGTACATATAAGCCTGCCATAAAAGGCACGACCTTTTCTACCACAACGGCCAGACGTTTCGTGCCGCCGATAAAAATAAACGCTGCAAAGACAGCCAGCAGTACACCAATGATTACAGGAGGAAACTCAACGCCTCTGCTGCTGAATACTTCCGCAAAAGCACTGCCGATGGAGTTGGACTGCACCATGTTGCCCATGAAGCCCAGCGCCAGCGTAATAAACACCGCAAATGCACCGGCCAGCACTTTGCCAAATGTGCCCTGAAAGGCCTGACGGATATAATAGACCGGACCCCCGGTTACTTCTCCATCTGGCAGGGTGGTCTTGTAGGTCTGTGCTAACGTGGCTTCGGCATAAATGGTAGCCATGCCAAAAAAGGCACTCATCCACATCCAGAAAATTGCCCCAGGACCGCCTGAAATCAGCGCAGTGGCCGCACCGGTCAAGTTACCTGTGCCGACCTGTGCCGCAATCGCCGTGGTCAGTGACTGAAACGGCGTCATTTCGCCCTGTTTGCGCTGGCCGCCTTTGAACTTCATGTGGCCAAACACCAGTCGGCAAGCTTCTCCAAATTTTCTCACCTGAATAAATTTTAAACGGATCGTGTACCAGATTCCAGTGCCGCACAATAAAAGCAGCAGCACTGGCCCCCATAATACACTGTTGGCGCTTTGCACCAGTTCTAACATTTTACATTCTCCTCTCCGTCTGTTTCCTGTTATGTGTTATTTTGGATTTGAAAACAGACACAAAAAATAAAGAGCTGATCGTTTCATCAGCTCTCCGAAGAGTAGAACATCGCATTCAGCATTTCTGCCGCCCGAATTTTCTATGCCCTGTCCTTTTGCCTGAGAGATTCACAAGCAGGCTTTCCCGCTTGTGGTACACCTTCGGCGCTCCAAAAAAGATAGAGACTCTCCAGAGATAGCTGTGGGAAAACGCCTCCTCGTATTCCCAACAACGATTTATACTCTATCACGAATGGATACAGAATGCAATATTATTTTACAAATTTTCGACACAGACGGCTCAAAATAATTTATGCCAAAACACAGTTTTTATTTTGATTGCACATTCTATATCGTCTTTTGTGTTTTTTATGTGGACTGAAACATATTCTCTTTGGGTTTGAACTCAACCAAGACAACTGCTGTCCATTGCACAGAGACTGCAGGCGCACCAAAAAAGCCCGCCGCACCATAAGGTACAGCAGGCTCTTTGCAATGCAATTTAACGCATTCTGACGCTACTTATTTTTCGCATTTCAGATTGTATTTCACACGTGGTGTGTAATGGGTGTGCAGCAGTTCATGTGCTTTATGGCTCAAAGGTTCACCCAGGAAGTTTTCATACGCTGCAATGATGAATGGGTTTTCATGGGATTTACGGATGGTCAGCTGTTCATCATCGGTGTACAGACCTTTTGCACGCAATGCACGGTAGTCTTCTGGCAGTTTGGTTCTGGTCAGTGCATCAACGATTGGTGTACCGCCGCCACCTACGCAGCCGTTTGGACAAGCCATGATTTCGATGAAGGTGTAATCAGCTGTGCCAGCTTTTACCTGTTCCATGATATCTTTTGCGCGAGCCAGTGTGTTGACAACTGCAACTTTTACTGGTGTGCCATCCAGATCGATGGTAGCTTCTTTGATTTCGCCCATGGTGCCGCGAACTTCTTCCAGTTCCAGGCGAGGCAGTGTTTTGCCAGTTACCACTTCATATACGGTACGCAGAGCAGCTTCCATAACGCCGCCGGTTGTACCGAAGATCGTACCAGCGCCAGTGCCCAGACCCATTGGAGCATCGCATTCTTCGTCTGGCAGATTTACAAAGTCAATACCAGCCTGTTTGATCATGCGAGCCACTTCGCGAACAGTGATAACAGCATCTACATCGCGGTAGCCGCTGTCGCACATTTCTGGACGGGCAGCTTCAAATTTTTTCGCAGTACATGGCATTACAGATACGCTGTAAATGCTGGCCGGATCAATGCCATCGGTCTGAGGATAATAGGTTTTTACCATTGCACCGAACATTGCCTGTGGCGATTTTGCGGTTGACAGGTGATCCAGCTGATCTGGATAATGGTTTTCACAGTATTTTACCCAACCTGGGGAGCAGGAGGTAATCATTGGGAAAGTACCACCATTCTGCAGACGATCCAGCAACTCGTTACCTTCTTCCATGATGGTCAGGTCGGCGGACCAGTTGGTGTCAAATACTTTGTCAAAACCCATTCTTCTCAGTGCAGCAACCAGTTTTCCGGTGGAGATGGTGCCATACGGCAGGCCAAATTCTTCACTGATGGCAATACGTACAGCTGGAGAGAACTGAACAACAACGTGTTTATTTTCATCAGCCAGCGCATCCCATACTTTCTGGGTATCGTCTTTTTCTGCCAGCGCACCGGTCGGACATACATTGATACACTGACCGCACAGTGTGCAGTTGATTTCATCCAGTGCATGACCGAATGCAGGGCCAACAATGCTGTTGAAACCACGGCCGATGCCGCCCAGGATATTTACACCCTGTACTTTTTTACATACGGCTTCGCAACGACGGCAGTACACGCATTTGTTTGGATCACGTACGATTGCTACGCTGCGGTCATCAATATCGAATGTGCTCTGTTCACCGGTAAAACGAATTTTGCGGATACCCATCTGATGTGCCAGATTCTGCAGTTCGCAGTTACCGCTGCGTACGCAGTTCAGACAGTCGGCAGGATGGTTGGATAACAGCAGTTCTACAACGCCTTTTCTGGCTTCGCGAACTTTTGCAGTATTGGTGAACACTTCCAGACCTTCTCTTACTGGATATACGCAGGAAGGCTGCAGTGCTTTTGCGCCTTTTACTTCAACCAGACATACGCGGCAGGCGCCGATCTGGTTAACATCTTTCAAATAACATAATGTTGGAATATTAATGCCAGCTTTCTGTGCAGCCTGCAGAATGGTGGAACCCGCTTCAACCTGCACGGAAACGCCGTCGATCATAACATTTACCATTTCCACAAAAATCACCCCTTCTATTACGCTCTGGAGATTGCGCCGAATCTACATTTTTCAATACAGGTACCACACTTGATACATTTGCTGGTATCAATCTTATGCGGTTCACGAACAGAACCTTCGATTGCGCTAACTGGACAGTTACGAGCACAAGCGGTACAACCTTTACATTTTTCCGGATCAATTGTGTAACGCAGTAATTTTTTACATACGCCAGCAGGACATCTCTTATCCACAATGTGTGCTTCGTATTCATCGCGGAAGAATTTTAATGTAGCCAGAATTGGGTTTGGTGCTGTCTGGCCCAGTGCGCACAGAGCAGAACTGCTGATGGTGCGAGCCAGTGTTTCCAGATTATCGATATCTTCCATGGTACCTTCGCCACGGGTGATCTTATCCAGGATTTCCAGCATTCTCTTGGTACCAATACGGCATGGTGGACATTTACCGCAGGATTCATCCTGGGTGAATTCCAGATAGAATTTGGCGATATCAACCATACAGGTGGTTTCATCCAGTACGATCAGACCGCCGGAGCCCATCATGGAGCCAGCTGCTACCAGTGTATCAAAGTCGATTTCGGTATCCAGCAGACTGGCTGGCAGACAACCGCCGGAAGGACCACCGGTCTGTGCAGCTTTAAATTCTTTGCCGTTTGGAATACCGCCACCGATATCATAAATCATTTCTCTTAAAGTAGTACCCATTGGTACTTCAACCAGACCGATATTGTTTACTTTACCAGCCATAGCGAATACTTTGGTACCTTTGGAACCAGCGGTACCGATGGAAGCGAACCAGTCGCCGCCTTTTGTAAAGATAACTGGAATGTTGGCCAGAGTTTCTACGTTGTTTACGAAAGTTGGAACGCCCCACAGACCTTTTTCTGCCGGGAATGGAGGTCTTGGTCTTGGTTCGCCACGTTTCCCTTCTACAGATGTCAGCAGCGCGGTTTCTTCCCCACATACG
>CAMFFG010000013.1 GCA_945949655.1 uncultured Peptococcaceae bacterium | reverse complement strand
CAGTGCGTCATGGGCACCGGCCCCGCCCGCCTCATTACAGACAACAACGAAAAAGCAGCCGCTTTTGACCATATCATGGCGCACTACACTCATCAGCGGCTGCCTTATAGCCAGCAGGCCCTGAGCGCCGCCACCATCATCGCAGTGGATGTCACCTCCCTCAGCTGTAAGGTCCATGCCTGAGCTATTGTCCCGAACAAAAACAGAACCGCAGAATAATCGGTCATCGACCATACTGTCGGTTCTGTTTTTCTGTTCTATGCTTTCGGTCAGCTATTCAGATCCTGATAGCGCTGACACTCCCGCTCCAGCAGTTCAACCACCTTCTGCTCCAGCAAGGTCATAGTATGATCGCCGTGATGCAGCCAGCCCACCGATACTGCCACGTCAAATTCCGGTACATCCAGTCCGTGGATTTTGGTACAGTAGGTTTTATTGCTATTCTCGATCTCTTTTTCCGGCATAATCATCAGGCAGTCCAGACTGGCAGTATATTTGCGCAGATTGGCAATATCATTGATGGAAATAGGCTCCCTCTGATAACCCCGCTGCCTGAAATAATTGTAGGTGAACTCATCCATCTTAAAAGCCAGCGACACTAGATCATATTGCAACAACTCCGCAAAATCGATCTGCGCCTTTCCACACAGCGGATGATTGCTGCCCACGCAGATCCGCATTCTGTCCTGAAAAATAGGTGTATACTCCAAATGATAACGGCGAAATTCATTTCTAACATCGGTTTCATTCAGTGCATTGAAATTGATAAAGCCCAGATCCAGTTCTTTCTGCGCCACAGCCTTGATCACATCTTTCACCGGCTGTCGCTGGGTCATGATACAGATGCCCGGATACTGCCGCTTCATCTGAATCATCATATCAGTGATGATATTCATGCAGAAATGACTGCTGCCTCCCAGCCGCACTTCTCCGGTCAACTCCTGGGTATCAAAACTGGCCGCCTGCAGGCCCTCCACTTCTTCCATAATGGCTTTGGCCCGGGCCAGAATCATTTTTCCCTCCGCAGTAAAAGAAACGCCTCGTTTGCTGCGGTTTAAAATGGTCACACCCAGTTCCTCCTCCAGATTAATCAGCGCCAGACTGACTGTGGACTGAGAAATATAAAGCTCCTGCGCCGCCCGGGAAATAGAGCCGTACTGGTCCACCGCCACCAGGAACTTAAACTGATTTAGCTGCACAAAGCCGCCCCCTTTTCTTTACTGTTTTCGCTTTACCTTCCTCCCCTATTATATAGAATATAAATATTTTTTACAATCCAATAAAACAGGCAATTCAGATATTGTCGAAGGCGATTCTCTCATTTCCGCATCATCCTGTCATCCTGCCATTCTTCTGCGTTTCCTGGAACAATTCACTCCACTCAATATAAAATTGATATATTCCATTTTATTGTTCCGCCCTAATCATTTATGATACTGCCGCTTTCTGAATACAGCTCATGGCGTTCAGACTGCGAACCGCATATTATATCCGCTCCACCCGCCCCGTAACCGGATCCATCAGAAATCCCTCCACGGTAATGTCGGCAGGGATCAGCGGATGATCCCGCACCAGCTCTACGCTCTTGCGCACCGCCTCCTGCACACAGGAGAAGCCGGTCAACCACTCTTTTACATTGAATCCACAGTAATCCAGAAAATCAATGCTGCGCTGGTCGATGCCCCGCTGCTTCATGTGCTGCAGCATTAGCTCACCGTCCATGTGCTGCACGCCGCAGTCGTAGTGGCCGATAATCATGATCTCAGTGACGCTCAGCTCATACACCGCCACTAAAAGGCTGCGCATCACACTGCCAAAGGGGGCCATCACCACGCCGCCGGCGTTTTTGATCAGCTTCACATCGCCGTTTTTAATACCCAGCGCCGCTGGCAGCAGTTCGGTGAGCCGGGTATCCATGCAGGCCACGATGGCCACATTGCGGTCGGGATACTTGCTAGTGGCGTACTGCTCGTACTGCTTTTCCGCCACAAATTTTTCGTTATATGCCAAAAAAGATTCAATCATCTCACCCATGTTCAGGCCGCTCCTCTCCCGTATCTGTCTTCTAGTTTACATTGATGACCAGCTGTTCCGGTGGCTGGCACCGCTCTACCCTATCCACATACAGCACAGGGCCTTCGCCTTCATATTCAAACCATTCCGCCAGGTCAAAGCGGGCTGTCACCTGCACCCACTGCTGATCCCGCATGTCACACTCGTCGTCCCAGCGGCAGGGATAGCCCAGAAAAGCCACGTCTTTTTCGCAGCACACCATGGCAATGCGGCCCGGAATAAACCACCCCGGCGGATATTCCTCACCGTGCATGACCATGCCGGTAAATTCGATAGTTTTTCCCACATAACGGTCGGGGCGCTCCATAGCGTCCAGATACCAGGTGGCATAAGTGTTGTCCTCCAGCACAATGTGGTCGCTGTTGATATCGTAGGGCAGATCCTCGTCGCCTAACTCTTCTATCTCACCATAGGAATCCTCAAAAATAATATCGGCAAACTGATTGACCGCCCGAATGCTGCGGCGGAAGCTGGGCAGATCCTCCACGCCGTCACAGCGGTTGAACACCACCACATCAGCGTTGCGCACCATTTCGGCTATGCGGGATTTCATATTGGCATAGTAAACCGGAAAGGTGGTGGCGTCAATCAGAGTGATCTGCTCTTCCATGTGCCAGGTGCGGGGCAGCAGAATATCCTTGGGATTCCACATGCCATTGTACTCGATGATGATGCGCTCAGGATGGTATTTCTGCTCCAGAGCGGTCAGCCGGGCGATGGTGAAGTCGGTCTCCTCGTTCAGCCGTTCCAGCACTGCATGGCCGTTTTTCAGCGCTTCTTCCTCGTAATCCACTTCCCCCTCCTCACAGACGATGATCAGGGTCAACTCGTCGATCTTAAAGTAATCTTCTTCAATGGTAAAGTTGATAAACTCGGTCTTGCCGCTTTCCAGAAAACCGTTGATAAAATACACCGGTAAGGTCATGGCCGCTCACCGCCGTTCTGCCTGAAACAGCTGCTGCAGCTGATCCTGCCTGAGGCCGGAGCCAATGACACAGATTTTACCGGTGACAGCCGGTTTTCCCGGACGCAGTTCCAGCTCGCCGGGTACATAGTCAAAATAGGTCCAGGTACCATCCGCTGCCGGCAGCATGCCTTTGGCCCGCAACACCATACCGTAGGTATCCTGCTGTTCTAAGGCAACCAGCATCTGCCGCAGGGCATCGGCATTGTACACAGCCGGTGTCTCCATGCCCCAGCTGGCAAACACTTCGTCGGCATGATGGTCTTGTCCGCAGCTGCAGGCTTCACCATGGGCATGGTCGTGATGGTGATGTTCATGTTCGTGTTCGTGTTCGTGATCATGTCCGCAACTGCAGTGTTCGTCATGTTCATGATGATGGTCATGTCCCTCATGGCAGTGTTCATCGTGGTCATGATGGTGATCGTGTTCCTCATGGCAGTGTTCGTCATGGTCATGGTGATGACCACAGTTGCAGTGTTCACCATGTTCGTGATGATGTTCCGCTTCGGCATGATCCTGTTCATGGGCATGCTGTACTTCGGCCAGCAGTTCATCGGCCATGGTGGTGGTCCGCTCCATTTCCTGCAGCAGATCTCTGCCGTCCAGCTGATCCCACGGCGTTGTCACAATAACCGCATGATCATTGTGCTGTCGCAGCAGATCCACTGCTTTTTGGATCTTATCGGCACTGGCGGAGCCGGTGCGGCTCAGCAGAATGGTATCGGCCTCCTCCACCTGATTGCGGAAGAACTCACCGAAGTTTTTCAGATACATTTTGCATTTGTTCACATCCACCACGGTCACCTTGCCGGAAATAGCGATCTCATGGGCCCCATCACCGGCGCTAGCCACAGCCTGCACCACCTCAGACAGCTTGCCCACACCCGATGGCTCAATGATAATCCGTTCCGGCGCGTAGGTCTGCAGTACCTCCTGCAGTGATGTTTTAAAGTCACCCACCAGCGAGCAGCAGATACAGCCCGAGTTCATCTCCCGAATCTCCACGCCCGCTTCCTGCAGAAATCCACCGTCAATGCCGATCTCGCCAAATTCATTTTCGATCAGCACCACCTTGCTGTCGGCCAACGCCTCCTTTAACAGCTTCTGGATCAGCGTGGTCTTGCCCGCACCTAAAAATCCTGAAATAATATCGATCTTAACCATAATATCTCCGCCTCTTTCTGAAATAGAGTCTTATCTCTAAAAATTTTTCCATCTTTAGTTTCAACAGAAAGGGCCGTTCTCCCTCTTTTTATCGGAAAAATTGAGCGTAAAGGCCCATCGAGCAATGTTTTTCACTTTTTTTTAAGCTCTGAGAATCTTTCAATCTCCCGTCGCCGAAAGGGGCAAAGGACTTGAGATTTTGTCAGATTATCAGATTAAATACAAAAAAGGCATGCACCAGATCAGGGCATACCCGTAATTATTACTATAGTTATCACCTTGCTGCGCAAGTAGCAAGGTTTTTGTCTTAAAATAGAAAGACTGCCCGCCTCAATCCTGACCCGATTGGCGAGTAGTTCAATCACTGGGAAGTAAACCGTTTACAGCTGCACGCCAATGCATCATAGCTACTCACTTTTCTAACTATAGACTAATCCAAAAAACGGATTCGTTAAGTATCTACAGAGACTGTACCGCATCGGTATGATCTCCAATTTATTTCTCCCGCAGTACTTTGCCCCGCAACTGTCCACAGGCACCGTCGATGTCGGTCCCTTTTTCTTCCAGCACGCTGGCTTTCAGCCCGGCCTGCTGGAGTGCTTCTACAAAGGCTGCCACCTGTTTTTTGTCTGGCCGACCAAACTGGGCGGTGTTAGCTACCGGATTGACCGGAATGATATTGAGATGGCAGTCCAGACCTTTTAAAAGCTGTTTTAACTGCTGCACATGCTGAGGCTGGTCGTTAAAACCAGTGATCAGTGCATATTCAAAGGAAATACGGTTTCCAGTCTGCTGCTGATAATACCGGCAGGCGGCCATCAGCTGTTCTAAGGGATACTGGCGGTTAACGGGCATCACACTGGAGCGCTGTTTATCGTTGGGGGCATGCAAGGAAACAGCCAGCACCACATCCAGCTTCTGATCTGCCAGTTCCAGCAATTTCGGCACAACACCGCAGGTGGACACTGTCATACGGCGAATGCCCATCTTCTGCCCCTGCGGGTCATTCAACAGGCTGATGGTTTTTAACACGGCAGACAAATTGAGCAGCGGCTCTCCCATACCCATAAACACAACATTACCCACTGGCATTGCGTCACCTTCTTCCTGCAGGATACGGTTTACCTCATACACCTGACTGATGATCTCCCCGGCTGTCAGATTGCGCACAAAGCCGCTCTGCCCGGTGGCGCAGAAGGTGCACCCCATGGCACAGCCCACCTGGCTGGAGATGCACAGTGTATTGCGCTGTTTGCTCAGATCGCCCCGGTAGCGCATCAGCACACATTCGATATAGTTACCGTCGGCCAGCCGGAACAGAAATTTCTCGGTGCCGTCAGCAGACACCTGTTTGCGTTCCAGCTGAAATGCTGTGGGCTGACAGCGCTGTTCCAGCTGTTCTAGCAGCTGCCGGCCCAAATTATGCATCTGGGCCAACTGGCTGACCTGTTTCTGATGCACCCAGGTAAACAGCTGCCTGGCGCGAAAGGCCGGCTGTCCCAGTTCTTTCAATAGGCTGGTCATTTCCGCCAGGTCCATGCTACGTAAATCCTGCTGTTCCATTATGCTTCCTCCCTGCGCACCATCCGTGCGATAAAAAATCCGTCCATGTCATCGGCAAAAGGCAAAAACTGCACATAGCCATCCTTGCCTTTGTCCATGTTGAGCCAGCAGTCGGGCAGCGTTTCATCCAGCATGAACTGGCCGTGCTGCGCTAAAAACTGCCGCACCATCTGCTCGTTTTCCTCCGGGGTGATGGTGCAGGTACTGTAGATCAGAGTGCCGCCGGGTGCTACCAGCAGTGCGGCTTGCTCCAGAATCTGCCGCTGCACACTGCACAGACTGGCAATATCCTCCGATTCTTTGGCCCAGCGGGCATCGGGCCGCCGCCCCAGCACACCAAGACCGGAGCAAGGCACATCACACAGCACCACATCAAAGGGCTGCTGCCAGCGTTCTGTTAAACGTGTACCGTCCTGCTGCACCGTTTCCACATTCTGAATGCCAAGCCGCTTACAGTTTTCCTCAATCAGCTCCAGCCTATGGGCATGGATGTCGCAGGCATAGATGGTTCCAGTGTTTTTCATCAGCTGTGCCATGTGGGTGGTCTTGCCGCCGGGCGCACTGCACACATCCAGCACCCGCTGACCCGGAGCGGGCTCTGCGGCTAAAGCCACCAGCATAGAACTTTCATCCTGAACGGTAAACAGACCCTGCTGAAAGGCCTCCAGCTGATGCAGATTCACCGCTGTTTCTATTTTTAAGCCTTCCAACGTATAACGGCTCTCCTGCACCACAAGCCCGGCTTGCTCCAACTGCTGTTTTAATGCCTGCCGCGTTGTCTTTAAGGTGTTGGCGCGGATCCACAACGGCGCAGGCCGGTTGTACCAACTGCAAAGCTGTTCGGCCTGTTCCACCCCATACTGCCGGATAAACCGTTCCACCATCCATTGGGGAAAAGAATACTGCACCATCAAGTACTGCACCGAATCCTTCTCCCGGTCTGGCCAGGTGATCTGCTCCATGCCCCGCAGAATATTACGCAGCACCGCGTTGACAAATTTGTCCACATGGCCGTAGCGTTTGGCCAGTTTTACGGCTTCGTTGACTGCCGCTGAAGGAGGAATCTTATCCAGAAACAGGATCTGATACAGTGCCATCCGTAAAATGTTGCGGGTCCAGCGATCCATTTTTTTCACTTTTGTGCTGGCAAACTGGTTCAGCACAAAATCCAGCTTGCCTTTGTTTTTGACAGAGCCGTACACGATCTCCGTGATCAGCCCTTTATCCCGCGGATCTAATCCGCTACATGAAAAAAGGGCTTTATCTAAAGCCAGATTAGCATAAGCCCCTTCTTCGTTAATCTGATATAAAATTTTTAACGCCAGTTCACGGCTGCCGGGCTGTTTAGTCATCATGCCCTCCCAGGAATCCAGAAATCACAACTAGACGCAAAAGCTGTAGTACAGCCATCAGCGCAGCGGCCACATAGGTCAGCGCAGCGGCTTTTAACCCCTTGCTGGTGCCTTTCAGTTCGGTCGCATCTAAAAACCCTTCGCCGCCTAAAGTGGCTAACGCCCTGGAGCTGGCATTAAATTCTACCGGCAGGGTGACCAGCTGAAAAAATACGATGGCGCCAAACAGCAGCACGCCCAGCCGGGCCAGCGATTCGCTGCCCATAAACAGTCCCAGCATAAACAGCGGGATAGCCGCATAGGAACCGATCTGGGTGACGGGGATCACCGTATTACGGATGTACAGCGGCAGATAGCCGGTATCGTGCTGAATGGCATGGCCAACTTCGTGAGCGGCTACACCCAGTGCTGCCAGCGAGCTGCTGCCGTACACATCGGTGGAAAGCCGTACCACTCGGCTCTGCGGATCATAGTGGTCACTGAGTTGACCGCTGACCCGCTCGATGGGTATATCGTACAGACCGTTCTGATTCAGAATATACCGGGCTACATCAGCACCAGTCATACCGCGATGAGACGGCACCTGAGAATAGTGATTAAAGGTGCTGCTCACTTTCATCTGGGCATACATAGTGATCAGTACTGCCGGTATTAAAATAATCATGGTCGGATCATAAAAAAACATAAACAAGCCTCCTCGTTATTCTTCCGTAAAATATGCGATAGCCTGCCGCACTTTACACAGTTGCACACTAGTATTATGGCAGGGGCCGTTGGGCCGTTCATTCAGCACACCCACCACCGGGATCTGCTGGTGGTTCATATCCTTGATGCCGCTGGTCAGATCTCGCTCGCAGGCGATAGCCACAATGGCTCTGGGATGATATTCTCTGGCAAATTTACGGGCAAAAGTACCACCGCTGGCCACCACAAAATTGACGCCAGTATCTTCGGCAATGGTCAGCAGACCGTCAATTCTGCAGCGACCGCAGCGGTGACAGTTATGTACATCGATAGTGATTTTATAGGGACAGCTGGTGTTCTGCAAACAGTGGGGCGCTAGCACCAGCACCTCCTCCGGTTTATATTTCCGGCCGGAAGCCACTGTGATCTGGTTGTTGATCTTGATATAGGAATCCTCAATCTCCTCTTTGGAAATGCCAAAAAACTGACCGATGCGCACTACCATGGGATAAAACAGCTCCACGATACCTCTGCCCAGCTTCTGCAGAAAAGGCGATTCCAACCCAAACAGCAGGCTGAACACCAGGCCGCCCAACCCCAGAATCATCAGCAGCATCAACATGGCAAAGGCGGCCACCAACGACACCACTACAATATGGCGCAGGGCCTGCGGCGCACTGGTCATGATAAACCAGATAACGCCAAACACCAGCCCATAGAGCAGCACGGTAGCCATACCCAGTAAAATAAATAGTCGTTTTTTCCCTTTATCCATTGCATGCACCAAAGCGGCTTCCTGTTTTGACGCTGCCGCCATTACAGAACGCCCTGGCCGGCATGGCTTTTTTACCTGCAGGCTGCAGTTCTAAAAGTTCCAAACAGCCCTGACCGGTCTGCACCAGTAGACTGTCTTTGCCCACTTCGGCAATGGTACCCGGCACAAGACCAGTATCGCGCTGCACCACACGGCTTTTCCATATTTTCAGCCGCTGGCCGTTCCAGATAGTGTACGCACCGGGCGCCGGCGCTAAACCGCGGATCTGGCAGAAAATTGTTTCTGCCGGCTGCTGCCAGTCGATCACTTCGTCTTCTTTTAAAATTCTGGCTGCGTAGGTGGCCTGCGATTCATCCTGCGGTGTGGGCTGTATGTTACCAGCTTCCAGCCCCTGCAGTGCCGTTACCAGCAATTCGCCACCCAGCCGTGCCAGCTTGTCAAACATGGTGCCGGTGGTGTCCTCCGAAGTGATAGGTAAGCTACCCTGTAGCAGCATAGCTCCGGTATCCATGCCTGTATCCATCTGCATAATGGTGACACCGGTTTCGGCACAGCCATCCAGCACAGCCCGCTGAATGGGCGCTGCACCGCGGTAGGCCGGCAGCAGAGAGCCGTGCACATTGATGCAGCCATAGCGGGGCAGCATCAGCACAGACTCGGGCAGAATGCGGCCATAAGCCACCACCACGATCACATCCGGTGCATACTGCTGCAGCAGTTCCAGAAAAGTGGCATCCTTTACGCTGGCCGGCTGATATACTGGCAAACCAAGCTCCAGCGCCCGTGTTTTTACTTCCGGAAAGGCCAGCTTATTTCCTCTGCCTTTGGGACGGTCGGGCTGGGTGATGACCGCTGCCACATCATGCCCTGCGGTTACCAGCGCATTTAAGGCTTCCACTGCAAAATCACGCGTTCACATAAATACGATAGGCAAGGGAACCACCTCCTACTTCTGATACTCAATATTGGTTGCCGTATCGATGAACAGCACGCCGTCTAGATGATCGATCTCATGCTGCAATGCCCGAGCCAGAAAATCCTCACCTTCCACGATGATTTCTTCACCTTCCGGGTTCAGTGCTTTTACTTTTACATATTTGCTGCGTTTCACATCGCCCCACATGCCCGGGCAACTCAGGCATCCTTCCGGACCTGTCTGCACGCCGGAGCGCTCAATGATTTCCGGATTGATCAGCTTTAATGGACCAGGCCCATCTTCGCCCACATCCACCACAACGGCTCGCTTGAGGATCCCCACCTGTGGCGCGGCCAGGCCGACACCGTTGGATGCATACATGGTTTCCAGCATGCGATCCAGCATCTTCACCACATTGGGGGTAATTTCAGGTACTGGTTTACAGATCTTGCGCAAGATCTTATCTTCTTTGGTTACAATATTGTAAATCGACATTGCTCTACCTCCTAGCTATACTATAAAACACTTAACGGTTCTACATCAATAAGGATTCTCAAAGTTTTACTCTTTCTTGATAAATTCATGACTTTTTGTCCATATTCGGCGGCTTCCCGCACCCGGTCCAGATTTGATCCTTTTAAAATCAGATGAAACCGGTGCCGCCGCCGCACCATAGAGATGGGCGCTTCCGCAGGGCCTAACAGCTCCAACTGCGGATACTGTCTGGTGATCTGCCGGGCGGCCTCCTCCAGCTGTTCCAGAAGTCCCTCCGGGCGGAAATCAGAAACTAACATCCGTACCATAAAGCAGAATGGCGGATACACCATAAGCTCCCGCATCTGAATCTCTTTTTCATAAAAGCTGTGATAATCGTGCACGCTGGCCGCCACAATACTGTAGTGCTGCGGATTGTAGGTCTGCACCACCACACGGCCGGGCTTGTCGCCGCGGCCAGCCCGGCCTGCCACCTGGGTCAGCAACTGAAAGGTACGCTCCGCTGCAGTATAGTCCGGCAGGTTCAGCACCAGATCAGCGGCCAGCACGCCCACCGTGGTCACATTGGGGAAATCCAGCCCCTTGGCCACCATCTGGGTGCCAATCAGCACCTGGGTCTGCCCTCTGGCAAACCGCTCCAGAATCTGATTGTGGGCATCCTTGTTCTGGGTGGTATCCAGATCCATGCGGTCTGTCACCACATGGGGCCAGTGTCTTTTTACCTCTTCCTCCACCAACTCGGTTCCCGAACCCATATAGCGGATAAAACGACTGCCGCATTTGGGGCAATGATCCGGCGCCGGGGTGATATAATCACAGTAATGGCACTTGGCCAGTTGCCGCTCCTTGTGATAAGTAAGCGCAATGGAGCATTTTTCACAGGTCATTGTATAGCCGCACTCTCGACACACGATGGAGCTGGAAAAGCCGCGGCGGTTTAAAAATAAAATCACCTGCTCGCCCTGCAGCAAGCTCTGTTCCATAGTCTGCTGCAAAGTCTCGCTGAACATACTGCGGTTTCCGTTCTGGAATTCTCTGGTCATATCCACAATTTCCACTTCCGGCAATGGCTGTTGCATGGCTCGATTCCGCATACAGAGCAGTGTGCCGTGGCCCTGCTGAATGCGATAATAGCTCTGTACCGATGGCGTGGCGCTGCCCAACAGCAGCAGACCATGGTTCTGCTCCATGCGGTGCCGGGCCACATCCCGGGCGTGATAGCGCGGGTCCGGTTCCGACTGCTTAAAGGTAGTCTCATGCTCCTCATCCATAATGATCAGCCGCAGATTCTGTACCGGCGCAAACACGGCACTGCGCACACCCACTACTATGCGGGTCTCGCCGGCATAAAGCCGCTGCCAGGCATCAAAACGCTCGCCATCTGACATGTTGCTGTGCAGCACTTCCACATATTCACCCAGCACTGCCCGAAAGCGCCCGATCAACTGCGGTGTCAGGGAGATTTCCGGTACCAGCACCATGGCGCCCATGTCTTGATCCAGCACATGGCGCAGCGTGCGCAAATAAACCTCCGTTTTGCCGCTGCCAGTAACACCATGCAGCAGAATCTCTTCGGCCTTATCGCTATCCGCTTTTTCCACGATCACATCTAAAACCGCCTGCTGCTCTGAATTCAGGCACAGTTTTTTTTCATTGCGGAACACTACATTTTCGGTAGAAAACCGCTGCACCTGCATCTGTTTGCGACAGATCAGATTTTTTTTCAGCAACTCCTTCACCAGCCCGTTATAATTGGGCCAGTA
>CAMFFG010000012.1 GCA_945949655.1 uncultured Peptococcaceae bacterium | reverse complement strand
ATCGGCACTGGCCCCGGCCAAGGTCAGAATCTGATCCATAAAGAGCAGAAACACAGCCGACAGTACCACACCTGCGAGGACGCAACCCCATGTACAAAAGGCACAGACTTTGCGGGCATACTGCAGATTGCCCTCCCCGATGGCCCGGAAGATCACCGAAGTACCGCCAATGCCGAATACATTCTCTACGGACATAAAGATCAAGAAGATCGGTGTGGCCAGCGACACAGCGGCTACTAAAATATCGTTGTGGGTCTGCCCGATAAAAAAGGTATCGGCCAGATTATAGATCAGCACCATCAGCATGGCGGCCATAGCAGGCAGCGCATTCTGCAGCACAGCCTGCGCCACAGGCATGGTTCGGAATGCCTCCAGACCGCCAGCTGTCTGATTGTTTTTTTGTGTATGTTCTTTCTTCAAGTATCTCATCCTCTTTCCTGTAAATTAAAAGCATGCTGTTGATTCTGATTAGAAAAAAGTCCGCATGCACGGACTTTATTGCATCGTTTTCTGTACCTTCTGCAGCAGGCTGTGAAAAATGACCCGCTCGGTCTCTGTGAGCCCCGACAACAGTTTTTCTTCGGCCAGCTTCATGTTCTGATCCGCTTCCTCACAGCAGGCAATACCGGCCTCTGCCATGCGCACCCGCTTGCTGCGCCGATCAGCAGGGTCCACAAAGCCTTCCACCATGCCCTTCTGCTCCAGCCTTGACACCAGCCCTGCCGCAGTGGACTGAGCCACATGCAGTCTCTGCTCCAGCTCTTTCAGCGACAGTTCCCTGTTCTCTGTCTGGTTCAGCATCAGCAGCACACCAAACTGGGCCATGGTCATATCCTGTGCCCGCATGGAATTGTTGGCGTTTTTCTCCAAAGTGTCATGGATCTGTTTGATCAGCGCACCGCAGGAATCCATCTCCATCATGATAAATCCCTCCTCGTCTCCGACAATATTCTGTCTGTCAGTATAAATGATTGGACCTGTTTTGTCAATAGCATACTTTTGAATTATACTGCAAAAAACGAGAAAAAGTTGCACGGAAAACGGATTTGCATTATACTATTTTCATTATACGGAAATAGCAAGAATACATACAAGATTCTATTTCTATCAAAGAATCTGGAAAGGACAATGCTTCTATGAAACGAGATTTTGATTTCTGGTGGCGGCTGGTACGGCCCCACACCTTAACGGCTTCGCTGGTTCCGGTGCTGGTGGGCAGCATCTGGGCCTTCGCCTGCATTGGTACCCTGCATGTCAGTCTGTTTGCAGCTATGCTGGTGGCCAGCTGTGCCATTCAGATTGCGACCAACCTGTTTAATGAATATTATGACTATGTGCGGGGTTTAGACACCAAAGATTCGGTCGGCATTGGCGGCACCATCGTACACGACGGTGCTTCCCCCCAATTTGTGATGGGCCTGGCGCTGGGCTTGTATGGTCTGGCCGGACTGCTCGGCATTTATATCTGTGCCTGCAGCAGCTGGTGGCTTCTGCTCATCGGTGCTTTCTGCATGCTCATCGGCTATCTGTACACCGGCGGGCCTTTCCCCATTTCCGCTTCGCCTTTTGGGGAGCTGTTCGCCGGCGGTTTTCTGGGCACTGGCGTGATCTGTATCGCCTTTTTCATCCAGACCGGCTATCTGACCTGGCACACCGTGGCCATCTCCATTCCGGTTATGGTACTGATCGGCCTGATCCTCACCGGCAACAACATTCGGGACAGGGTGGGCGATGCCGCCAACGGACGGCACACATTGGTCATTCTGCTGGGTCATAAGCGCTCGGTACAGTTTCTGGCTGTCATGTTTGCTTTCTGCTATGTCTGGATCGTCGGGCTGATCCTGTTCGGCGGCCATAGTATCTGGCTTCTGGCTACCTTCCTCAGCATTCCAACAGCCCGCAAAGCAGTGGAAAAATTTCGTCCAGAAGGTCAGACCCCGCAGCAGATGATGGCGGCCATGGTGCTGATTCCCAAAACCAATACGCAATTTGGTTTGGCCCTGGCACTGGGACTTTTGCTGGAGACCTTTTTCACACTGTGAGCATTGGCGCGCCGATCATAAAACAGACAACAAAAGAGACGATATACCTGTGTTTCCGATCAGGCGTATCGTCTCTTTTTATTTTACTTCTGCTATTGCTTTTATTTTGCCTGCGGTCCTTACGTCTGCTCTCCAGCATCAGGTCCGGGCATCCGCTGTTTCAGGCTGATCAGCAGCGGAATCACCATCACAAACCACACGATGGGTTCTGCCAGAATAATGCCCAAATAGCCCAGCTTGCGGGCCAGTGTGAACGCGATGATAATTTTACCCACACACTCGATCCCGCTGGAGATGACCGGTACCACCTGATCGCCCAGGCTCTGCAGTGTCTGCCGGCTGACGATGATCAGCGGCAGAGTAAAATAGAATAAAGTATCAATGCGCAGATACCAGGTGGCAGCAGCAATGGTCCGCTGCGACTGTGTCGCGGTGATGAGCTGTATCAGCCACGGTGAGGCAGTGTAGGAGATCACAAGTACAATGGCGCACCATGCCCATAACAGTAAGATGGACTGCCGGTACCCGGCCCGCACCCGCTGCAGCTTGCCGGAGCCCAGATTCTGGCTGGTAAAGGTGCCCACCGCGCTGGCCAGGGCCAGAAATGGCATCATCAGAATCTCCGAAATACGGCGCGCTGCGGTCTGCGCCACAATGTAGGTCTCGCCCAGCCCATTGATGGTGATCTGCAGTGTTAAAGAACCCAGGCTGATCATGGACTGCATCAGCCCGCAGGAACAGCCCGTTTTCAACAGCTCCGCGGTGATGGCAGCATCCCGCACAAAATCAGCCTTGTGCAGGCGCAGCGCCGGATAGTGATGCAGCAAATAGGTCAAACACCCGATGGCCGCCACTCCCTGGGCAATGACCGTACCCCAGGCCGCCCCGGCCACGCCAAAGGGCAGAACCACCACAAACAGCAGATCCAGCGCCACATTGCCCACTGTACTGATGATCAGAAAAATCAGCGGCGTCATGGAATCTCCCACGCCGTAAAGCACACCGGCGCAGAGATTATACAGTGCCGATAAGATCAGACCGCACAGCACGATCTGAATATAGATACGGCTTTCCGGCAATAGGGCCGCCTCAATATTTAAGATGCGCAGCATGACGGGCAGACTGAGCAGACTCAGCACCGTCAGTGCCAGCCCGATAAAAGCACCCAGTCGAAATGTGCCAGCCACCGCCCGGCGAAAAGGCTGTTCATTGTGCGCGCCCAAATAGCGGGCTATGACAATGGCAAAGCCGCTGGTAAGCCCCGTAATAAAGGTCAGTAACAGCTGATAGAACGTGCTGGACGCACTGATGGCGGCCAGTGAGCTATCGCCCAATGCCCCACCTATAATGCGGGTATCGGCCAGACTGTAAAACAGCTGAAAGACCCGGGAAAACACTATGGGAATGGCAAAACGCAGCAGAATAGAGGTAATGTTGCCCTGTGTCAGGTCTCGCACAGCACCCATCTCCTTTTTCACAGATACCCTCTATTATAGTACAAACTGTGCAAAATGCCACATGTTTTTTGCCGTTTCGTTCGCATCCTTTGCGTTATTTTATGCCCCAGTAAAGCCGATAGGTCTCGATGGCCTCCGCCATTGCCTTATTTTTCTCTCTGTTTTTGCTGCTCCATTCTCTTTTCTATGCTATATGGCATTACATCAACACTTATTCTTATACCTCTTCTTTTATTCCTTGTTCCATATAATGTGCATTTAATAGCATTGTAATTACAAATGCTACAAGATAAATAAATATGGTATAAAAATTAATATTATTGATAGCTTGCAGTTCACCTAATTTCACTGAATTTATAATCCCTGCCGATAAATTCACTTCCGTCAAGGATACTGTTTGTGCACTATAAATTATACTAAATACACTAACTGAAATAGTTCCAATCAACTGACGAATCCAATTGTACATAGCAGAACCATGAGAAGCCAACCGTTTTGGAAGAGAACTCATCGAATAATTGTTCAAGATTGTTGTTACAGAACCCAATCCAATATATCGAACACACAGACAAATAGTAAACCATAATAATGTTGTAGTTAATGTAAATTGGCTCAAAGTCCATGTGCCAATCATCAGAATACCAAATCCCAACAGCATTATTTGACGATACCCAAATTTCAAGGCTCCTTTTGCAGAAATTGCAGACATCACTGCCATGGCCAGTGATGGTAAAATTACCGCTAGACCTGCCTGCAAAGGTGTGTAATCCAGTATATCCTGCAAAAAAATTGCCACATAAATCGGTCCAATTGTACTACCAAATTTAGTATAGTACAGATCAAAACTCCTAATGCAAACCCTTTATAACAAAAAACTTGAAAATTAAGCATTGGAAAATGCGTATGCATTTCATGGTATATAAACATACACATGGATAAAACCCCAACTGCAATCAAGCAAACGGTGATAGGAGATTTCCAGCCGAATCCTCCACCTTGATTAAAGCCTAATAGCAAACTGATTGTTCCTATCGAAGCAAAAAATAGTCCTAGCAAATCTAATTTTTCCCCGTTATTCGAAATATGGTACGGAATGAATTTACAAGCAAGTACGATTACAAGAAAACTAATTGGAATATTCGCAATAAAAATCCCTTGCCATGAAAAAAAACTAATTAGAATCCCAGATACCGAAGGTCCTACCGCAACCCCCAAAATACTGATCATACTATTTACTGCCGATGTCATCAGTTGTCTTTCTCGAGGAATAAACTGATAGATAAGCGCAGTACTTACCGGCATTATTAGGCCTCCTGCAACACCTTGCATCAGTCTCGCTCCTGTCATCACAGATAAGTTATTTGCTAATGCGCACAATAAACTTGCCACAGTAAATAAAACCATGGAAAAAATATACACTCTTTTCCCACTGAAACGATCGACAAAATAGCCCACAGTCGGCATTACTAATCCATTTGCCAGCATATATACAACAATAATCCATTGTATAGTGGTCATATCAGTTTGGAATTCTTGAATCAATGTAGGAAGTGCTACATTAATATTAGTAATATTTAATACACTTAAAAAGCATCCAACCCACAATGCTAATATCATTAATTGTTCAGAATTTGAAATTTGTTGATTATTCTGCATCGCTTTTTGTCCCCATTTCTTTCTATTTGATATGACTATTTTATCCCCCACAAAAATCGATATAATGCAATTGCTTCTGCCATCATAGCATTTTTTTCGCTATTCTCCATTTCCCATATTTTAAAAGCTTTTTCTGATACCCTAGCTGTCAATGCATCAATCTTGTACAGATAAGAAAGATAAGTTTCATCATATGTACATAATAAATCGTTCTCGAATTTTTGTCGCACATCTTTTACCGTTTCCTCGTAACTGTGCCAGTAATGTTTTTGCAATACAGGTGTGACCAGCATGTGTCGTTTTTCCAGTTCGGCTTTTTTCTGATACACTTTGCTGCGCTCTGCATTGCAGTATCGTTTTGTGACTGCTCCGTCTGTGTAGAGAATGCCAAAAAAGTCTTTTTCAAACTGCTCCATCACCACGGGCTCATCCTCCAGCTGCCGAATTTCTTCATTCAGCCAGCTTTCATACCCTTTTACGGTCGTTTCCGTTAAATGCTTGGCCCTGTAAGCACGATCCATCAGGCCTTCAAATAACACCAGATTTTCTCTGCGGTACAGACCACACAAGCACTCCTGCAGTTGGGTGAGGATAGGCTCGCCGGCATCATCCGGTTCGGTTTCTTCCAGTGCATAAAAAGCTGAAAGAAAATCCGGATCATAACTGTCCCTGATTTTTATGGCCAGCTGCTTTTTCACCAGCTGTAAAAAATCCTCCTCACTGCCTGCCGGTACAGTCGTACGCAAAGTATGGGTCTGGACAGGCAGCGGGCTATTTTTAAAATGTTCTCTCTGATTGTTGTAAGCAATAATTTTATCCTCTTTGGTGCTGATGATGTATTTCTGCCTGCCGTCCTCCCGAAACAGACTGCCATAAACCGTATATTCCACATCAAACCGCCGTAATTCCAGCATCTCCGATACATCACTGGCTACCTTAAAATCGCGGTACAGCATGTTCAGAGCATCCATACGCGCTGTCATACTCCTTCACCTCGCTTCCAGTTCAAAGCTTTTTCTCTCCGCCATCGACAGCGTGATCCGCCCCTTTTCATCCCGATGCACCTGTACGGCCGACTGCAGAAAGTCACACATCACAGCTTCGGTAAACACCGTCTGGCTCCAGCCCTTCTGATAGATCCGGCCCTGCCGTAAAAGCACGGCATGTTCAAAGCAGGGCAGAATCTCTTCCATGTAATGGGTGACATAAATCATGGTCGTCTCCCTGCTTTCAGCCAACTGCTCCGCAGTATGCAGCATGTTATCCCTTGCCAGCACATCCAGACCGGAGCAGGGCTCATCCAGAATCAGAATTTCCGGTTCCGCCAGTAAGGCTCTGGCAATGAGAACACATTCCCGTTCCCCTTTGCTCATGGTGCCATAACTCTGATTGATTTTTTCCGCAAGGCCCAGTCTGCCCAACAATTGTTTTGCCCGTTTCACATCTGCATCGGTCAGGTCAAAATCCAACCCTAACGTACCCAGTACGCCGGATAACACAATTTCCAGCACGCTTTCATCCCGATAGCACCGATCAAAATAAGACGAGCTGACTAAGCCGATTTTGCGCCGGTTTCGGATCAGATTTTCCGCGCTGTAGGCTTCTCCAAACACTTTGAGCTCTCCTGACGTCTGCTGCTGATAACCAGCCAGAATACTCATCAGCGTTGTTTTTCCGGATCCGTTCAGACCAAACAGGATCCAGTGTTCCCCATCGGCGATGGTCCAGTTGATCTCTTTCAGAAGATACTGCTTCCCTATTTTACAGTTCAGCTGTTTCATCTCAATGACTGTTTTCTGTTCCATTTTCTGTTCACCTCCTGCTGGCTGGCTTTCTTACAGCGTACCCACCGAAATATCTTCCATATCCTCCAGATCGGTTTCATCCAGGATCACACATTCACCGATCATATTTTTATTTGCCGCCAAAGGCACCGTAAAACCGTCCCGATTCAGGATACCCAGATTTTTATTTTCCCAAGCCATAATGTCACATACCTTGGCCACATTCATCCGCTTTGTTTTTTCACTCTGATTCAGATCCGGATAATAATTGAACCCCATCTCTTCCACAAAATACAGCGCACTCTGATAGATTTCCGGTTCCACACCATACTCAATGCGGTCACAGGATTTGCAAAAGATTTCAACACGGGCATCCTCGATCTCGCTAAAGCTGATCCGCTTTAAGCTTAAACGACCTCCGCAATACTTGCAGACACAACGGCGGGCCCGCTGTTTCAGTATTCCCATCCGACCTTCACTGTCATAATAAAGCTCCATAAAAATTCCTCCTTACATCCGTTTTTATATAAATGATACAAGACAGGTAACCGGACTGTTTACCTGCCTTGTGTGAGGTTCCGTATATATTTTTCTATAAAACTAATAACTTCATAACTGTCTATTCGTTTGTAAATTTATACTTAGACTTTCTAATCTCATATTAAAATTCTTCTGTTAAAATTGAATACATTGGTGCACCTTCACATTCGCGCGGCATCCTAACACCGCCAATCACCGCCATCGTTGGTGCAACATCCACCTGACGCAACATCATTTTCGTGCGGAATCCTTTTTTAAATCCTGGACCAGCACCAATAAAAATAGGAGATAAAGAGGTATCATGCAACCCCCAAGTAGTAGATAATCCATCAGCATGATCCCAGTTATAACCTTCCGCAGTGAAATAAATGATATCACCACATTCTGGACCGCCCAAACCTAATACTGCAGCATCTTTATTGCGTAATGCCAAAGCTACGCAACGACGACCTGTTTCTGGATGTTTATACCCATACAAAGCAGTCATTACTTCTTCTTCCACTTCATATTTATCTTCTGGAGCAACAATACCGTGTTTATCACGACCTTTTACATTGATATAAATATCATTTTCGCGAATTGCAATTGCTTTTGTTTTTTCCCAATCAATTTCACGTAATTCCTTGCCTTCTTTATCTTTTTTCAGCACTGTAAAACCCAAATCTTCCATAACACGTACATTTACACCCATGAGGTCACCTAAATAATATGGGTCGTTTTTAGAACATACCTGTGCATGGTCAGAAACAAGCATAATTGTCCAGTTATCTTCTAAAAGATCTAAGAATTTTCCAACATAATAGTCTGTCTGACGATATACTTGTTCGACCATATCCTGATAAAATTTTGCAGGTGCTTTCGTTGTACCTTCCATGAAATGTACAATTTTATGCATCTCTAAATCGACATTGTGGAAATGAGAGAAAATAATTTCGATTTCTTCATTTTCAATCAAATATTTAATACTATCAGATTGCCAATCGGCAGTTTCATACCAGTTATCGATGGTACATTCTTTAAACAAATCATAATAGTGTTCTCCAATCTGTGTAGTTGGTACCGGATAACCTACATTTTCAGCAATTTCATGATAAATCCGTTTTGGATGAAAAACACTGTCATCATGAATATTGTTTGCTGGCGACACCCACATTTTCAGTTCACTTCCGTCTTCAGTCAACCGTAACAACCGCATATTACGAGTTACGTCAATCTGTTCATCACCGCGAATTGCCTTGTCAATAATATTGGTATAAATTTTTCCTTCTTTCAATACAACAAGTGGTTCTTTTTCCTTTTTGGAACGGAATACTGCAACACTATCATAAATACCTTCTGCATTGCACCAAATCTGACAAGGTCTTCGTAATAACCCACCACTCATCAACATAATAAATTCTTTTGCACCTTCTGGAGCTTCAGCCCAACCGGTTGCAGGCTTAATCGGAGACTGTACAATATCTACAGGCTGTTCTCTTGCGCCTTCTCCATCTTCTGGTTTTAAGAGAATAATATTCATATCTGGAGAGCGGAAAGCAGCACCCAAATCCAACTGATCAGCACCACTATCTGCTTCTAATCCAGTAATAACACAAGGTGCGCTGACATCGCCAACAACCTGATTTAAATAACGAATATCGCTTGCCGCTTCACTGGCACCTACTAAAAATTCACTTTCTACCTGCGCTGTTCCCATATTTACGCTGCCCGGATTAGTGCCATCCACCACATAAAGATTTTCACTTTCTGAGGTTGGTGGCCAAGAAGAACCCGGCCAGTGCCATACCAACGTTTTTTTACCAGCCTCTGCAAAAACATTCCACAGCTGTTCTGCTTGGCATAATCTCGAATCCAGATTATACTGTACTACATCCAAATCATTTGGCGAATGACGGAAAAATCCTGTGATTCCATGTGTCATCGGATAAGCACCAGTGGCAAGGGTTGTCCACATCGGAGGCGTAACAGTGGGATTTGCCCCTAACAAAACTAAATCCTCTCTACAGGAACCCTGTTCCATCAATTTTTTTACATTTGGCATTTTTCCCTCCGTCATATATTTAACCGTTAGACGAGGATCCATGCCATCCACTCCTAAAATCATGATCTTGCTAGATAAAGCTTCTCGTTTCATAGTGACGACCTCCTGATTTTGCAATTTAATTTATGTTTTAAGTAACTTTTGAGATAACTTATGAAACCTATTTATAGATTAGTTGATGGCAAATGCCAGCATAGTTGCACAAGGAACCATTATTATAATCGCAAACACAACGATTGTTAATGCATATCTTACAGCTGTTTTCGTTTCTAACCACTCTGTATTAGCAAACATCAAGGCTGAATAAATACTTGCAGCCGGTGTAGCAATAGATAAATGAGCGGCATAAATAATAATCATAGCCATAATAGTTGGATTAAATCCAATCACTGGAGCAAAGGATAACGCGATTGGCAGGAACATGTAAGCCACTGCAATGTTGGCCAAGAAGTTTGTTAGCACTGCAACCACAATACCGCAAACCAGACAGAACATAACTGGTGACAGTCCACCCAAAAATGGCGTTAGCAGTTTCATAAAGAATACATTAATCCCTGTTGCCTGACCAGACATATAACTGCTTAGCATTAACATGTAAGCTGTACAAATCAATACATCAAAACTTAACCCTTTCGCTGCTGTTTCTTTAAAGTTGAATAAAGGTTTCCCATCTACCCGAATAAACATCAATGCCAAGATAACCAGCGAAATCATACCTGAATTCCCCAATGTTTTTACTAGATAACCAACTGGATTTGTTGTTGGAAGGGAATTACCTATTAATAAGGTAAGTACAAAGAAGATCAACATAGCTAAAACAATAGTTTTTCCCTTTGTAAATCTAATAGTTTCTTTATCAACAGAATCTGGATCGTATGCTACCAATTTAGATACATCTGGACGAATAACAAATCGAATCACCAAGCAGCATAAAACAATGGAACCAAGCCCCATAGGAAGTGAAAAAGCTAACCAACTGGCAAAAGGAATTTCTACCTGCGCCATATTTGCCCAAGCTGCCAACAACTGTACTGTCATGCCATGGAATGGCATTGCCATATATCCCATCAATAAAACAAACAACATAGCAACTATCAGAATACTTGGTAATTTATCTTTTTTCTCATAACCACAAGAATTTGCAATCCCGTAAATAATACCCCACATTAAGAACATTGTTAAAAACAAATTGCATACAGTACCAATCAGGTAACCCGCAAATAATAAGAAGAAGATTAATACATACGGTCTTCCCTTTACAATTTTTCTGGAGATAAAAAAGTTTGCAATTGCCACATTAACACCGCTATCGTCCAACAGCTGATTAAACACCAGAATGAACATGATAAATAAAAACATAAAGTTACCAGTACCAGCAGCTAGTAATTCATTGATTGTAGCGACCCCGGTCAATGGCAATGCACAAATACATAAAATGGATGGCCATAAAACACCACAGGTACTCCAGCCCCAACACCCAGCCAGAAATACACCAAGAACTTTCATACCAACTTCTGTTAAAGGTTCAATCGGTTGCAATACCCAAAAAACAGCCATGATAATTAACATAATACCTAAATGTATATATTCTCTTTTCCCCATAATAAGGCCCTCCTTTTGATGTTTGAGTTTATCTTTTCAACAGCATGGATGAAAAACATCCATGCTGTTGAAATATTCCTTATTCATATAGCTTTCTGTTTCTTAAAATTCTTCATTGAAAATCTGATAGACTGGTGCGCCTTCACATTGTTTTGGCATCCGTACACCACCTAAAACTGCAATTGTCGGAGCCACATCTACCTGACGAATAACGCGATCCGTCACAAAGCTTTCTTTTAGGCCAGCGCCAGCAGCAATAAAAATTGGCGATACAGTTGTATCAAAATACCCAGTATAAGTGGACATGGAGTCACCATGAATACGGTTCATGCCTTCACTGTTCCAGTAAATAATGTCACCACATTCTTCTCCGCTCATGCCAAGCAATGCTGCTTCTTTGTTGCGCATTGCCACAGAAATAATTCGTTTCCCATCCTCATTGCGGTAATTATATAAATCGCTGATAATCTTATCTTCTAACTCGTATTTATTAGCCGGATCAACGATTCCATATTTATTTCTGCCCTTCAGGTTGATCCAGATATGATTCCCTCTAGAAGCAACTGCTGTCGTTTTACTCCAATCAATTTCATGCAAGGGATTTCCGTTTTCATCACGTTTCAGAACAGTATACCCCAATTCATCCATAACGACTGCATTGATACCAAATGGGTCTCCCATCAACGGGAAATGTTCTTCTTCATTTACCAACAAACCATGGTCAGATGTTACAATAATTGTCCATCCTTCATCCAAAAGTGGTAAGAAAGAACCAATATACTTATCTGTATCTTCATAAATACTTGTGATAAAGCCTTGATACTGTTTTTCATCCAGATCCGGATGCCGTTTCCGATTTTTTGCCCATTCCCAGAAAGCATGTCCTAAACAGTCTATATTGTGCAGATGCGAGAAAACAATTTCATAATTCTTAAAATTATGGTTGTCAATTTGCCTATCTTATA
>CAMFFG010000011.1 GCA_945949655.1 uncultured Peptococcaceae bacterium | reverse complement strand
ATGCTATTGTGGGTGTTGTTGTGGAAGAGAACGGGCGGCAGGTTACCTATACAGCCAGCCGGGTGATCGATGCTACCGTGGATGCGGACGTAGCCGCTGCTGCCGGGGTGCCTTATACCATTGCCGGTGAGGATATCGGCGAGAAAAACCGCCATATGGGTGTGACGCTGGTGTTTGAATTATCCGGCGTGAATTGGGACAAAGTGGTCGATTATCTGGAGCATGACGAGAATGCTGGCACCGGTGCCACCGAGAAAACAGCATGGGGCTATACCCGGGAAGGATATGCCTATGAGCCCAAGGACGAACTGATGCGTCTGCGGGGATTTAATGTGGCCCGGCAGGATAACGGCAATGTGCTGGTCAATGCCCTGATCATTTTCGGTGTGGATGCTATGAGCGAGGAAAGCAAGGCTGAGGGCATTGCCCGGGCCCAGAAAGAACTGGAATATATTGTACCTTATGTGCGGGAAAACTTTATTGGTTTTGAGCAGGCTGAACTGGTGGGCACAGCCAGCCAGCTGTATGTGCGGGAGAGTCGCCATGTGATTGGCGAGTATCAGCTGACCATCGACGATGTGCTGGAAAATCGGGACCAGTGGGATAAGATCGCCATTGTGGCTTATCCGGCAGATATTCAGCCCACGGCGGGGCAGACCTATGGTACTGTCATTGGCAGCCCGGACCGGTATGCCATTCCGTTCCGGTGCCTGGTGCCGCTGGAAGCGGAAAATATGTTAGTCATTGGTCGCAGCGCATCGTATACTTCACTGGCGGCAGGCAGTGCTCGCGTGATCCCGGTGGGCATGGCCGAAGGGCAGGCAGCTGGTGTGGCGGCAGCTTATTCGCTGGAAAAACAGCTCAGCTTCCGTGATATGGCAACGGATGAGAAGGCGATTGCCAGTGTGCAGAAGACGCTGAAAAAACAGGGCGCTTATCTGGATGATTTTGAAGTGCATGAGGATTTTATGGATCACTGGGCGTATCCCGGGGTAAAAGTGATTCGCGGTCTGGGCCTGCTGGACGGCGGCTACAGCAATGATTACCGTCTGGACGAAGCAGTGGGCAAATGGCGGCTGCAGAATATGATCAACAATTCTATGAAAAAGACTGGAAAAGAAGTGCCAGCCATTGAAGTGAGCGATCCACCTACCAATGGTGAGATGATTGCCGCTGTAGCACGCATCGCCGGTGTGGATGCTGCTGATTATGCCGGGCAGATGGAAGGGCTGCAGCAGCTGGGTATTTTAACCGAAGAAATTGCAGGCCGTATGGGAGCCGAAACCGCTGCGCCGATGGCGGCAGAGGCTATTATGCTGGTGGCGAATCTGTACACCTTTGTGATGCAGTAAAATGCGATAGTGATAAGAAAGATGACAATTGGTACCAATAGTCGATTGTCATCTTTTATTTTATGTTATATTTGTGTTTATGGCATGCTATATGCAGTAATAAAAAAGTTGTAGGAGCGCTGCATGATATGATACAATAAAAGAATCTTAAGTGTGTAGAGAATTAAAATGATGGAGGATATGTTATGTTAGAGCGTTTGCAGATGCTGGAAGAAAAATATGAAGAATTGACCCAGAAGATGATTGACCCTGATGTATTGAATAATCCTGCTGAACTGCATAAATGCGCAAAAGCGCAGGCAGATCTGGAGGATGTGGTAATGGTTTACCGCAGATATAAAAAAGTGATGCGTGAGTTAGAGGATTCCAAGGCTATGCTGCTGGAAAAGCTGGACCCGGAAATGGATGAAATGGTGAAAGCGGAGATCAAGGAATTGAGTGAACAGAAAGAACAGCTGGAACAGGAACTGACGATTTTGCTGTTGCCTAAAGATCCAAATGACAGCAAGAACGTCATTATGGAAATCCGTGCTGGTACCGGCGGTGATGAAGCAGCGCTGTTTGACGCCGACTTGTACCGTATGTACACGCGTTATGCCGAAATCCGGGGTTGGAAAACAGAAGTAATGAACACGAACTATACCGATGTGGGTGGCTATAAGGAAATCACCTTCATGATCGAGGGGAAAGGTGCATACAGCCGACTCAAATTTGAAGGCGGCGTTCATCGGGTGCAGCGTGTTCCTGCTACTGAATCCAGTGGGAGAATTCATACCTCTGCCGCTACTGTAGCTGTGCTACCGGAAGCGGAGGAAGTGGAAGTGGATATTAATATGAATGATTTGCGCATTGACGTGTTCTGCGCCAGCGGCCCTGGCGGACAGTGCGTAAACACGACACAGTCTGCAGTGCGTATCACGCATATCCCAACTGGTGTGGTGGTATCCTGCCAGGATGAAAAATCGCAGTTGCGCAACAAGGAAAAGGCATTGAAGGTGCTGCGCTCCCGTCTGATGGAAAAATTTCAGCAGGAAGCACAGGGAGATCTGGCTGCACAGCGCAAGGATATGGTGGGCAGTGGCGACCGCAGTGAACGGATTCGTACCTACAATTTTCCACAGGGCCGTGTCAGCGATCATCGTATAAACCTGACGGTGCATAATCTGGATAAAGTTTTGCTGGGCAATCTGGATGAGATCATCGATGCATTAGTTACCTCTGATCAGGCAGAAAAATTAAAAAATGCGGATGAAGCATGATGAACAGCAGAGACTTATTGCAATGGGCCTTGCATGAGGTGGGCGGCGACAAACGTTTAGAAGTGGAGCTGTTGCTGTGCCATGTGCTGCATACTAGTCGGGCTTTGTTATTGGCGCATGATAGAGACGAGATAGAGGCGGAACAGGCAGAGGCTTTTCGCCAACTGATTATACGATACCGGGGACAGGAACCGCTGCAGTATCTGTTGGGCACTGCCAGTTTTATGGGGCTGGAGCTGCTGGTAACTCCCGCAGTGCTTATTCCGCGTTTTGATACGGAACGGCTGGTTGAAAAAGCACTGCAATTGCTGGAACAAATCCGGCAGCCGACCGTGCTGGATGTATGTACGGGCAGCGGTGCCATTGCAGTAGCCATCAGCCATTATAAAAAAGATGCTGCGGTGTATGCAGGTGATCTTTCCGGTGATGCACTGGAAATCGCAAGACGGAATGATCAACGCTGTGGCACCAGCGTGCAGTTCCGGCAGGGCAATCTGCTGGAACCCTTTGCTGATCTGCGTGGACAAGTGGATCTGGTGGCATCCAATCCGCCATATATTACAACACAGGAAATGGGCCAGTTGCCCGGTGATGTGCTGCAGGAGCCGCGAATGGCACTGTGGGGTGGCGATGATGGGCTGTATTTCTATCGTAAAATTGTTGCTGCGGTGATGGAGCTGCTAAAACCTGGTGGCTGGATGGTCTTTGAAGTGGGCTGTCAGTAGGGAACAGCTGTGCAGCAGCTATTGGAGGAACACGGATTTACGCAGCTGGAATTACTGCAGGATTGGCAGGGGCTGGACCGTGTTGTCTGTGGGCAAAGGCCATTCGAGAGAGTGTAAAAACAAATATGGGATTCATCTGAACAAAATAGAAGAGAAACGGCAACGGAATGCGGAAACTGTTGCCGTTTTCTTTTTCATGATTTAGCAGAATAAAATGACTGTGGACAAGCATCTTTTAAGTGTATACTATAAAGAAAAATAATATGAAAAGCGGCAAAAACCGCGCAAAGAGGCGTAAAAAAAGCTTGCAAATGCATTTTGTGTATGATAATATTTAGGAGTTGCGTAAGACAGGCGATGAAGCGGAAGGTTGCTAGACGCGGCGACACGCCAGACCCCGTGTTCTAGGTAATTTCCGTGGAGAATGTCCGTTAATCGGGCGCGAAGGAGGGAAAAACATGGCAAAACAGAAAATCAGAATTCGTTTAAAAGCATTCGATCATAAATTATTAGATCAGTCTGCACAGAAAATCGTTGAAACAGCGAAAAAAACAGGAGCCAAAGTTTCCGGTCCGGTTCCACTGCCGACCGAAAAAAATGTGTTTACAATTTTGAGATCTCCTCATGTAAACAAAGACTCCCGTGAACAGTTCGAAATGAGAACACATAAACGTCTGATTGACATCTTTGATCACAATCAGAAAACGGTTGAAGCTCTGATGCGTTTGGATTTACCATCCGGCGTTGAAATCGAAATCAAATTATAATCGTTTGCTAAGCTTAAGGAGGTGGCAAAATGAAAGCTATTTTAGGTAAGAAAATTGGTATGACTCAGATCTTTTCTCCAGAAGGTAAAGCAATCCCTGTAACTGTCATTGAAGCAGGTCCTTGCACAGTCATCCAGACAAAAACAAATGATCATGATGGCTATGAAGCTATTCAGTTAGGTTTTGATGAAATCAAAGAAGTGCGTGCAAACAAACCGCAGAAAGGTCACTTTGCAAAAGCACAGGCAAAACCAATGAGATATTTAAGAGAATTCCGCGTAGACAACGCTGCGGAATATCAGTTAGGTCAGGTAATCAAAGCTGACATTTTTGAAGCTGGCGATATTATTGATGCAACCGGGATCAGCAAAGGTAAAGGGTTCCAGGGTAGCATCAAACGTTGCGGTCAGTCCAGAGGGCCTATGGGCCATGGTTCTAAATACCATCGCCGTTCCGGTTCCCTGGGTGCGCTGGGTCCAAACCACGTATTCAAAGGCCGTCAACTGCCGGGCCGTATGGGTGGCCTGAAAATCACGGTTCAGAATCTGCAGGTAGTAAAAGTGGACGCTGAACGCAATCTGCTGTTAGTAAAAGGTTCTGTACCGGGTGCTAACAAATCTATGATTACTATTAAAAGTGCTGTAAGAGCGAAATAATTAGTGTCGCAAGAAAGGAGGAAACTACAAATGCCAAAAGTAGCTTTATTAAATGTAGAAGGCAATCAGGTTGGTGAAATCGAACTGAATGATGCAGTGTTCGGCATTGAACCAAATGAAAGCGTTGTACATGAAGCTGTTGTTATGCAGATGGCTAGCTGGCGCCAGGGCACTCACTGCACAAAATCCAGAGGTGAAGTGAGAGGCGGTGGCCGCAAACCATGGAGACAGAAAGGGACAGGTCGTGCCAGAGTTGGTACATCCCGCTCTCCACTGTGGCGTGGCGGTGCTATTATCTTCGGGCCAAAACCAAGAGAATATAGCTATTCCATTCCAAAAAAGAAAAGACGTCTTGCTCTGAAATCTGTACTTTCCAGCAAAGTTGCAGAAAACGATATTATCGTATTAGATACACTGAATTTTGACCAGCCAAAAACAAAAGAAATGGTTAAGGTTCTGAACGCATTAAATGTTGATGCAAAAGCATTAGTTGTTACCGCTGAAGTAGATGAAAATGTAATGAAATCTGCTCGCAATATCGAAGGGGTTACACCGGTTGCTGCAGCATCCATTAATGTATATGATGTGTTAGCACACAACAAACTGATCATCACCAAAGATGCAATCGCTAAGGTTGAGGAGGTGCTGGCATAATGGAAGCACGTGATATCATTATCAAGCCTGTCGTAACAGAAAAATCTGTTTCCTTAATGGAACACAACAAATACGTTTTCAGAGTTGCTCTGAGCGCAAATAAAATTGAAATCAAAAAAGCTGTTGAAGAAATCTTCAAAGTAAAAGTTGTTGATGTAAACACTGTACGCGTAAAAGGTAAAGTGAAACGTATGGGCCGTTATGAAGGCAAAACTTCTGATTACAAGAAAGCCATTGTTCAGTTAGCTGAAGGCGACAGCATTGAAATTTTTGAAGGTATGTAATCTGAAATCATATTGATATAATCCAGAAGGAGGGAACTGCAATGGCAGTAAAAAGTTTTAAGCCTACTTCTCCTGGTAGACGTCAGATGACTGTTTCTGCATTTGATGAAATTACAGCAAGCAAACCAGAAAAATCCTTACTGGCTCCTATGAAGAAAAAAGCTGGTAGAAATGCACATGGTTGCATCACTGTTCGTCATCATGGCGGCGGTCACAAAAGACAGTACCGGGTAATTGACTTTAAACGTAATAAAGACAATATTCCAGCCAGAGTTGCTACGATTGAATACGATCCAAACCGTTCCGCACGTATTGCACTGTTGAATTATGTTGACGGTGAAAAAAGATATATCATCGCACCAAACGGCTTAAAAGTTGGGGATGTGATCGTATCTGGTCCGGAATCCGATATTAAAGTTGGTAACTGCTTACCAATCGACAACATTCCAGTTGGTACTATTATACACAATGTAGAATTAAAACCGGAAAAAGGCGCTCAGTTATGTCGTGCAGCTGGTGCATCTGCACAGCTGATGGCGAAAGAAGGCAAATATGCTACCCTGAGACTGCCATCTGGTGAAATGAGACTGGTTCTGGGAAGATGCCGCGCTACCATCGGTCAGGTAGGCAATCTGGAACACGAAATCATCAACATTGGTAAAGCTGGTCGTACCCGTTGGATGGGTGTAAGACCTACCGTACGCGGTTCTGTAATGAACCCGAATGACCATCCGCATGGTGGTGGGGAAGGTCGCGCTCCAGTAGGCCGTAAGTGCCCAGTTAGCCCATGGGGTAAATCTGCACATGGCGGTAACACCCGTAAGAAAAATAATGTAAATGACAAATATATTGTTAAATCACGCAAGAAATAATTAACTTGCGCGAAGGGAGGCAAATATCCTCATGAGTAGATCATTGAAAAAAGGACCATATGTTGAAGAAAAATTGTACAACAGAATCGTGGCCATGAATGAATCTGGTGACAAAAAAGTCATCAAAACCTGGTCCCGTAGTTCTACAATTTTCCCGGAATTCATTGGTCATACAATTGCTGTTCATGATGGTCGTAAACATGTGCCTGTTTATGTAACTGAAGATATGGTAGGTCATAAACTGGGCGAATTTGCGCCAACACGTACTTTTAAAGGCCACGGTGACCACACCGAACGGTCGACTTCCTTGAAGTAGAAATAAGAGAGGGGGTTTCGCAATGGAAGCGAAAGCTGTCGCTAAATTCGTTAGAATTTCTCCAAGAAAAGCACGCCAGGTGGTTGACCTGATCCGCGGCAAAAGCGTTGGAGAAGCATATGCGATTTTAAAATTCACACCTCATAAAGGTGCTGCGTTAGTAGAAAAGGTACTGAAATCTGCAGTGGCAAATGCTGAGCACAACTACAACATGAATGTTGATAATCTGTATGTCAGCACCGCTTATGTTGATCAGGGAGCTTCTTTAAAAA
This sequence comes from uncultured Peptococcaceae bacterium, assembly GCA_945949655.1. GTDB lineage: Bacteria > Bacillota > Peptococcia > Peptococcales > Peptococcaceae > UBA7185. Next base: position 5,014 of record CAMFFG010000011.1, on the reverse strand, counting down.
GATTCAAACCTAGAGCAATGGGCAGAGCGGATGGTATCCGTAAAAGAACAAGCCATATTACAGTAATGGTTAGCGAAAGATAAGGAGGGATCACTCAGTGGGTCAAAAGGTAAGTCCTAAAGGAATGCGTATCGGCGTCATTAAAGACTGGGACGCTAGATGGTATGCTGATAAGAATTATGTAGAACTCCTCCATGAAGATCTGAAGGTCCGTAAATTTGTTAAAGCAAAATTATTCGAAAGCGGCGTTTCTGAAATTATCACTGAAAGAACTGGTAATACCAAACTGAGAGTGACAATTCATACAGCAAAACCTGGTATCGTAATCGGTGCAAAAGGTTCCGAAATCGAAAAACTGCGTAAAGAACTGGAAGCCATGACTGGCAAACAGGTAAACATCAATATCCAGGAAGTAAAAAGACCAGAAGCAAATGCACAGCTGGTTGCTGAAGCTACCGCTGCACAGCTGGTAAGACGTGTGGCATTCCGCAGAGCAATGAAACAGGCTGTTGGCCGTGCGCTGAAATCCGGTGCGGAAGGTATCAAGATTGCTATCTCCGGTCGTTTAGCTGGTGCTGATATCGCTCGTACAGAATGGTACAGCGAAGGCAAAGTACCTCTGCACACACTGCGTGCCGACATTGATTACGGTTTTGCAGAAGCAGATACAACTTATGGTAAAATCGGCGTAAAAGTTTGGATCTACAAAGGGGAAGTTCTTCCTGAAGCGAAAAATGCTCAAGCGAAGGAAGGAGGCAACTAATCATGTTGGTGCCAAAGAGAGTAAAATGGCGTAGACCACATCGTGCCAGTCTGAAAGGCGAAGCACACAAAGGTACAGAAGTAACATACGGTGAATACGGTTTGCAGGCACTGGAAGGTGCATGGATTACAAGTCGCCAGATTGAAGCTGCCCGTATTGCAATGACACGTTACATCAAACGTGGTGGTAAAGTTTGGATTAAAATCTTCCCAGATCATCCTGTAACAGCAAAACCTGCTGAAGTACGTATGGGTTCCGGGAAAGGTGCTCCAGATTACTGGGTTGCAGTTGTAAAACCAGGTAGAGTGATGTTTGAACTGGCTGGCGTTCCGGAAGAAGTAGCCAGAGAAGCACTGCGTTTAGCAATGCACAAATTGCCTATTAAATGCAAATTCGTGAAAAAAGAAGGCGGTGACGTAAATGAAGGTTAATGTACTGAGAGACTTAAGCACAGCTGAACTGGAAAAGAAGGTTGTAGATCTCAAGGAAGAACTGTTCAATTTGCGTTTCCAGATGGCTACTGGCCAGTTAGAAAATCCGATGAAGATTAAAGAAATCCGTAAGGATATTGCGAAAGCAAAAACAATCTTGCGGGAACGTGAAATTAAAGAACAGGCCTAGGCTCAAGTGAGGAGGTTACAACGTGGAAAGAGGAAATCGTAAAGTTCGCTACGGCGTAGTTGTAAGCGATAAAATGGACAAAACTGTCACAGTTTCTGTCGAAAGCCATTTCCGTCATCCTCTGTACGGCAAAATCACTGCCATGACGAAAAAATATAAAGCGCATGACGAAGAAAATGCCTGCAAAGTAGGAGATAAAGTAAAAATTATGGAAACACGTCCACTGAGTAAAGATAAAAGATGGCGTGTTGTTGAAATTACTGAAAAGGCTACAATCGTTTAAGTTGTGTAGTTTTTTCACAACGAGATGTTGCCGGAAGGAGGTAACCTGAGATGATTCAACAAGAAACCAGACTGAAAGTCGGGGACAATACCGGTGCAAAAGAATTACTGTGCATCCGTGTACTGGGCGGTACAGGACGCCGTTATGCATCCGTAGGTGATATCATTATTGCTGCTGTTAAAGAAGCAACACCTGGTGGCGTTGTCAAGAAAGGTGATGTCGTAAAAGCAGTAGTGGTTAGAACAAAAGAATCTGTTCGCAGAGCTGATGGTTCTTACATCCGCTTTAGTGAAAATGCAGCTGTTATCATTAAAGATGATAAAAGTCCAAAAGGAACCCGTATCTTTGGGCCAGTGGCTAGAGAACTGCGTGATAAAGATTTCATGAAAATCGTATCTCTGGCTCCTGAAGTGCTGTAAGCCGTAGCCTTGGAGGTGAATATAGTGGCAAAAATGAACGTTAGAAAAGGCGATGAAGTAATCGTAATCGCTGGTAAAGATAAAGGCAAAACTGGCAAAGTGATTCAGGTCATTCCGAGCCAGGAAAAAGTTGTTGTGGAAGGTGTTGCCGTCGTAAAACGTCACACAAAACCAACACAGAAAATGCCACAGGGTGGTATTATTGAAAAAGAAGCAGCTATTCATGTGTCCAACGTAATGCCTTACTGCAGCACCTGCAAAAAAGGCGTAAGAGTAGCGCACACCATCGAGAATGGTAAAAAAATTCGTGTTTGCCGTAAATGTGGCAAGGCACTTTAATCGATAGTCTTGATGGAAAGGAGGCTATATTGAAATGGCTAGATTAAAAGATAAATATCTGAATGAAGTAGTACCTGGCTTACAGGAACAGTTCAAATATACAAATGTGATGGCTATTCCAAAGCTGGATAAAGTGGTAATCAATATCGGTCTGGGCGAAGCAGTACAGAATCCGAAAGCTCTGGATGCGGCACTGAACGACTTAACTCTGATTACTGGTCAGAAACCGGTTGTAACCAGAGCAAAAAAATCTATCGCAAGTTTCAAATTAAGAGAAGGTATGCCGGTAGGCGTAAAAGTAACTCTGCGTGGCGACCGTATGTATGAGTTCGTTGACAGACTGCTGAGCGTAGCACTGCCACGTGTTCGTGATTTCAGAGGTGTTTCTCCAAAATCCTTCGATGGTAGAGGAAACTACAGCCTGGGCTTAAAAGAACAGCTGATTTTCCCTGAAATTGAATACGATAAAATTGATAAACTCAGAGGTATGGAAATCGTTTTTGCAACAACTGCAAAAACAGATGAAGAAGGCAGAGCTCTGCTGAAACTTTTGGGTATGCCATTCGCAAGTTAATTGATTAGGAGGTAATCCTGTGGCAAAAACATCCATGAAGGTGCGCAAAGCGCCAAAATACAAGGTAAGAGAAGTAAATAGATGTAAAGTTTGCGGACGTCCACATGCATATATGCGTAAATTCGGTCTTTGCAGAGTATGTTTCCGTGAATTAGCTTATAAAGGCCAACTACCTGGTGTAACGAAATCCAGTTGGTAAAACCTAATGTATGGAAGGGGGTCGCTGTAAATGGTAATGACAGATCCAATTGCAGATTTTTTAACAAGAATTCGTAATGCAAATATGGTTATGCACGAGAAAGTAGAAATTCCTGCTTCCAAAACCAAAGCTGCTTTAGCTGAAATCCTGAAAAATGAAGGTTTCATTAAAGATTATGAGCAGGTTGAAGATGGCAAACAGGGTATCATTCGTGTATACTTGAAATATGGTCCTAATCGTGAAAAGGTTATTTCCGGCCTGAAACGTATTAGCAAACCAGGTCTGAAAGTATATTGCAAAAAAGACGAAATTCCTAAAGTATTAGGTGGTCTGGGGATTGCAATCATCTCCACATCTAAAGGAATTATGACAGATAAAGAGGCACGTAAGCTTGGCTTAGGCGGCGAAGTTATCTGCTACGTATGGTAAGATCAATAAACTGGTAGTTTAGGAGGTGCAAAAATGTCCCGAATTGGTAAACTTCCTATTAGCATTGTTGACGGTGTAGAAGTGACAATCGCTGAAGGTAATCATGTAACTGTAAAAGGGCCAAAAGGTCAGTTAGAAAAACAATTACATCCTGATATGATCCTGGAACAGGAAAACGGCCAGGTAAAAGTTATTTGTCCAGATGAAAGCAAAAACGCACTGTGGGGTCTGACCCGTACTCTGTTAAATAACATGGTAATCGGTGTAACACAGGGTTACAGCAAAAGCCTGGAACTGGTTGGTGTAGGTTACAGAGCACAGATGCAGGGCAAAAAACTGGTTCTGCAGGTTGGTTACTCTCATCCTGTTGAATTTGAACCGGAAGATGGAATGGAAATTGAAGTTCCAGCTCCAACCCAGATCGTAGTAAAGGGTATTGATAAAGAAAAAGTTGGCAGCCTGGCAGCAAATATCCGCGCTGTACGGGAACCAGAACCTTACAAAGGAAAAGGGATCCGTTATGCAGGCGAAGTTGTGAAATTGAAAGCTGGTAAATCTGGCGGTAAATAATAGCCGTTCCTCTAGGTAGAGGGCCAGCTCCAATGAAAGGAGTGAAATAACGTGATTAAGCAAACCCCTAGAAAAGCGATTCGTCAGAAAAAACACTGGAGAACAAGAAATAAAATCAAAGGGACAGCCGAAAGACCACGTTTAGCAGTATTCAGAAGTACACAGCATATTTACGCACAGATCATTGATGATACTGTAGGCAATACACTGGTATCCGCTTCCACACTGGAAGTAAAAGTAGACGGTACCAAGAGCGATGCTGCAAAGGCAGTAGGCGCAGCTGTAGCGAAAAAAGCACTGGAAAAAGGCATAGATAAAGTTGTGTTTGACCGGGGTGGCAACCTGTATCATGGTCGTATCAAAGCTCTGGCAGAAGGAGCTAGAGAGGCCGGTCTTGACTTCTAATCAATGGCGAAGGAGGGAAAGGTATTGGCAAGAATAGATGCTAACAACTATGAATTAAAAGAAAAAGTTGTCCAGATCAACCGTGTAGCGAAAACTGTAAAAGGTGGTCGCCGTATGAGCTTCAGTGCTCTGGTTGTTGTTGGTAACGAAAACGGTATTGTTGGTGTTGGTATGGGGAAAGCAAACGAAGTACCGGAAGCAATCCGTAAAGGCATCGAAGATGCAAAGAAAAATCTGATTGAAGTACCTGTAGTAAACGGTACAATCCCACATGAAATCGTTGGTCGTTTCGGCGCAGGTCGCGTTATGCTGAGACCAGCTGCAGAAGGTACCGGGGTTATCGCTGGCGGTGCAGTACGTGCGGTTGTTGAACTGGCAGGTATTAAAAATATCTTAGCAAAATCTCTGGGTT
>CAMFFG010000010.1 GCA_945949655.1 uncultured Peptococcaceae bacterium | reverse complement strand
CTTCATGATTTCTCATGTTTATACAACTCCTTCAATAATAAATCATGGAACATTCTTTTATCTTATCATTTTCACTGAAAAATGGAAATAGGTAAAACAGCTTTTTTCTGCAACTTTTCCGGTTTTTTTTCGTCTTTCAATTAACCATGGCAAAAGCCATTGCAAAACACGGTTGCTTCCGCTACAATAATATTGGTTTGCAGAACGCAAAACTGCTGCAATGTTTTTTCAATGTTTTCTTTAATGTCTTTTCACTTTTCAGAAAAATGTAACAGGGATACTGCTTTTCAGACAGGAGGATCTTATGAAACGCTTTCTTACTATATTGATGCTTTGCTTTTTTACAGCGGCGCTGTTTTTCGCCCCGGCCTACGCTGCCACCATGGCAGATCTTCAGGGCCACTGGTCCGCTGGCGATGTCAGCAAACTGATCGAGCGGGGCGCCATTGGCGGCTACCCGGACGGTACCTTTCGGCCTGATACCACCATCACCCGCGCCGAGTTTTCCAAAATATTGCGGCAGAGCCTGAGCCTAACCTCCACAGAAGGCAACGACTTTACTGATACGGCATCCCACTGGGCTGTCACCGATATCCACACGCTGGTCAGCAATCAGATCATCGTTCCCGCCGAATACGGCAGCCAGTATGGCCCTGATACCGCCATCACCCGCCGGGAGATAGCCATTATGCTGATCCGGGCCATGGGCCTCAACGATTCTGCCGTCGCCTTGTCGGGACAGGCCACCGGTTTCAGCGATGATGCCAGTATCCATTCCTATGACAAAGGGTATCTGTATCTGGCAAAGGAGCTGGGCCTGGTGGGCGGTTATGAGGACGGCTCCTTCCGCCCGGCCGGTAAAGCGACCCGCGCCGAGGCCAGTGTGATGATCGTCCGTCTGCTGAACCTGAAAGGTTTAGATGATTCTTCTGTACCGGCAGAAAGCCCGGACAAGCAAACGGAAACGCCTAGCCAAAGCGCTGCTGTGTCCTGCCAGTTAACAGTATCGCAAACAGAGCGCACCACCCGCAACGCCTTAGGCGAGCAGTATGTTGCTGCGACACTGGAGCTGGCTGTGCAGAACCGTTCCGATCAGGCGGTCAGCATTTCCAGCAGTGATCTGAAAACCATTGTCACTTACAGTAGCGGCGCACAGGTCACAGCCATGCAGCCGGAATTCCAGCAGACGGTGGCCGCCGGGCAGGATCAGGTCATTTCCACTACAGTCCATATTCTTCTGCCGGACAATCAGGTGGCCAACCTGGTACTGGGCAGTCAGATCCAGAACATTGCGGTGCAGCTGACGATAAACGGTCAGGCTTATACATTCCCCGAAGCCAGCGCTATGCTGCAGAATGCCGTTCAGTAATTACAGGGTAAAGCCAGTGCGATAACAGCCGCCAGATAAAAAAAGCAGTCTGTCCATGATGCCATTGACATCACAGACAGACTGCTTTTTTATATAGAGGGAGAGACGACTATGCCGAGCAGGTTTCTTCCAGCACAGGTCTCCTGTAAACAGACTGATAAATTTTATATAGATCCTGCCAGTATAATGGCTGGATGGTGCCCGATGGATGCTCCTGCCCCCAGCCATAACCGGTGCAGATCTGTGCAGCATTTTTGAAGCAGAAGGCCTCAATGCCAAGCTCACACAAGGTATTGGGCAGCCCCAGCTGCAAAAAGAATGCTTCTAAACTATCGATACCGACCTGGATCTGCTGCTGCGGTTCCAGCTGCGGATCTGCGCCCATCACGCGCTGGGCAAAAACAGATTTTTTGCTGCCTGCGCAAAGCTCCGCTCCTGACAGATGGCCAGATAATATTTTAAATCGTTGGTGTTCACGCAAATTCCCCCTTTCCAGTTGCGCACCTGTTTCTGTATTGCTGCATATTGTGATTATGTAAACGGGTATTAAAAAAACCCGGCTTATGCAGCCGGGTTTCGTGCCGATTGGGTCGATAAATCAAACGCAACCGGTTGGTTTTGGCAGACCAGCAACTTTACAAGCACCTTTTGCTGGGCCAGATGGGAACAGGTCGTAAATTTCTTTTAAGGAATAACCAGATTCTTTGGTCATTTTACGAACCATTGGAGCAATACCGTATTCAGCGAAGTAGCCTTTCAGGTAGTTGATGATTTTCCAATGATCTTCGCCCAGTTCGTCAACGCCTTCTTCTTTTGCTAAGTATCTAGCAACATCTTCGTTCCACTGGTCTAATTTTACTAAGAAACCGTCTTCGTCCAGTTCAACTGTCTGGCCATTTACTTCAATGTTTGGCATAGTAATCGTTCTCCTCTACATTTTAAATTTGTCATACTTGTGTCTAGGGTCAATAAAGCCAGGATATTCTTCCAGGTAGTCGTACAGCATTGTAAGCGCCTGCTCCATACCGTCGGCCACGCCCATCTTATATTCGCTGGATTTGGTATTTTTCATCTCCACCATAAGATCGTAGCAGAAATCGACATACCCATTCAGATCATCCATCAGACTCATGATATATCCCCCAATCTTTCACTGTCTGCCAGATGGCGGCGCCATCCGGCAGGGCAGATAAAAAGCTTACGCTTTTGGTAAAGTTACATAGGAAGTTCCCAAGTACAGGAATTCAACTTTACCTTGTTTTGCTAATTCATTAACGGCTAAGTCTACTTCTTTTTTCTTAACGTCCAGAATGGTAGCGATTTCTTTGTTTTTCATTTTGTCTTTTGTAGCCAAAACTTCCAACACTTTAGCCATTAATTCTTCCTGTGTGTATTCAGCCATGTTTGGCACACCACCCAATCAAAGAATTTGATTTACGCACAGTCAGGCGGCAAACTTATTTTGTAAATTTGAAGCCGTTGCCTGTGTGGAATGTTTTAACGGAGAATGTGAAGTCATCGATGTGTTTATCGGTGAATTCCAGACCGGTCAGTTCGAAGAATTTTTCCCAACCGATTCTTTCGATCCATTCGCCGTAACGTTCGCCTTTGCGAGCGTTTTCAACCCAAACTTCTACCAGATGTCTGATTGTTTTAACCAGAGTATCCCATCTTGGAGGTTCGTTTGGAATGTATGGAACTGCTAATTTACTGAAGGTTGGAGCGGTACGAGCATTGGATACTTTACCACCAACGAAAATAGCGATACCGTCGTTTTCTGGGTCTGCGATCGGCAGAGCAGGACATACGGAGAAGCAGTTACCGCAGTACATACATTTTTCTTCGTTAATTGTTACAGATTTTGCTTTTGGATTTGGTTTGATAGCTGCTTTCGGGCAGGAAGCAATGATGTTTGGAATTTCGCAGCTATGTGCAACTTCTGCATCGTTTACTCTTGGAATTTTTCTGTGGATACCAACCCAGGCGATGTCGGAGCAGTGTACAGCACCGCACATGTTCAGGCAGCAAGCCATGGAAATTTTCAGTTTTGCTGGCAGATCATCTTTTTTGAAGTATTCAAACAGATCATCCATTACAGCTTTTACTGTACCGGAAGCATCGGTAGCTGCGCTGTGGCAGTGTACCCAGCCCTGGGTATGCAGCATGTTTTTCAGAGATTTGCCGGTACCACCTACTGGCCAGCCAGCAGCTTCTACTTCTTCAACCAAAGCATCGATTTTGCTTTCGTCTTCCAGTAAGAATTCTACGTTGTGACGAGAGGTGAAACGCAGTTTACCATCGCAGTATTTGTCAGCGATGTCAGCAAACCATCTCAGGGTTTCGATAGACAGTAAACGTGGAGAACCTACACGTACTGTGTACAGAGCACCAGCAGGACCAACGTGTTTCATAACACCTGGTTTCAGGTATTCATGGTACTGCCACTGTCCGTAGTTTTTCTTGCTCATTTCCGGCATCTTATCCCAGTAATGAGGTGGTCCGATATCTGTAGGAGCGAATTGAGAAATCATTAGTTAGCACCTCCGTCTTTTTCTTCAAAATCTTCTGGATACCAGAAGTAATATGGGTTTTCACGAGGATGTTTAACCATCTGTGGGATTGGTTCCAGATCTACAGCTTTCAGGAATTCAGCCATACCTTTTCTGTAAATCAGTTCGCCCAGTCTTTCACGAACTTTGGCGTTTTCATCCCACCATTCCCAGGTCTTTTCTACTAAATCTTTGAATTCTTCGTAGTCGTTTTCTTTGTCCATTGGCATGAATGGAACTACAACCCAGGATAAGAATGCGGACTGCACGATTGTAGCTTTACCACCCATCAGAATGGTAGCGCCTTTTTCTTTACCAACGTGTAATGCTTTTGGCATTTCATTGATGCAGTGCATGCATTTTACGCAGTTGCTGTTGTCAACTGTGATTTCTTTTTTGTCTGCATCGTAGGAGATGCATTTGGTTGGGCAGTAACCGCATACCAGACCTTCGATGTCCAGACCAGCGTCAGCATAATTTGCTACTTCAGCCTGGTCAATCTGGATTGCATCTCTCCAGGTACCCAGAACAGAGATATCGGCACGAGCCTGTGCGGAGATACAGTCATTCGGGCAGCCGGATACTTTGATTTTGGATTTGTATGGCCACATTGGTCTGTGCAGTTCGGTCTGGTAAGCCTGTGTAATGTTGTACAGGAAATCCAGAGTGTCGAAGCATGCATATTCGCAACGGCCAGGACCTACGCAGCAGCTTGGGGTTCTGAAGTTGGAACCGGAACCACCTAAGTCCCAACCAGCATAAGACAGGTCATTGAAGCATTCCTGCAGATGGTCTGTGGTAGTACCCAGGAATACGATGTCACCTGTAGCGCCGTGCATATTTGTTAAACCGGAACCGTGTTTTTCCCAGATATCGCACAGAGTACGGATATCTTCGGAGTTATAGAACCAGCCAGAAGTCTGGTTAACACGAATGGTGTGGAATTCTGTAACAGCTGGATATTTTTCTGGGCTATCTGTGTAACGACCGATAACGCCGCCGCCGTAACCTCTAACCCCTACGATACCGCCGTGTTTCCAGTGTACGCGTTTTTCTTCATATGAATCTTCTAATAAATCTAATAAAGTAGCTGCCTGTTCGTTTTTAGCGGCACTTTTTTCGATTTCTTTGACGAAGGAAGGCCATGGGCCTTTTTTCAGTTCGTCCAGCATTGGTCTAGCTTTTGCCAAATCCATACACCTCCATAATAACTTATAGCAATTAGTCTGCTATTAATATACCTTTTCGAAATCAAATTAGAATTCGTTTAATGTGATAGCTCCAACTGGGCAAATCAGCACACAGCTCTGGCAACCCAGACATTCGTTTTCAGTAACTTCAGCGTGTTCATTCACAACGAATACGGAACCTGGGCAAGCGCCTGCACATTCACCACATGCAACACATTTTTCTGCATCTACGCTTGGCATAAACATTTCTAAACAACTCCTTTCAGGTTGAATTAACCAGCTTCACTAATTGATCATCTTCGATAAACCATAAAACTCCGATGAAACATCTGAGTCAATCAAACACATATTTATCATTACATATTCCTCGGAATTTTGCAATATTTTTTTCCGAAAATCGGTTCAAATTCGCCGCCAGAATCAATAACGTTTAAATCTTCAAACAATAAAAAATTTCTATCACTTGTTTCTGTTTCGGCTTTCCTGATACTTCCAGGCCAGCTGCACCATCTGTGCGGCCCAGCCCGGCGCCGCAGACACATGCAGATGGTGATAGCCAGCCAGCGTATTGCGGTAAATCAGACCGTCAAAGCCGGGGACGATGCCCTTGCCCCGCTCTGTGCCAAAGCCGTAGCGCAGGGTTTCCCCCAGGTTCACCAGCTGCGAATTGTGGAACTCGTGGCCCCGCACCAGCATGCCCTCGGGGAAAAAGGGATTGCCCGGCAGCACCTTCTGTATGGTGTAGCCGATGCCCTGCGGTTTGGGTCTCATCTCCACGTCGCAGTCGAATACACCCACCATGGGATAGGCCTGTCCGGCCACCACAATGTGCCGCGCCAGATACATCAGACCGCCGCACTCGGCATAGACCGGCATGTCATCCTCTATCCTGTTTCTGATCTGCTCCATCAGGCTCCGGTTGGCACTGATCTCCGCCGCCATCACTTCCGGGAAACCTCCGCCGATGTACATTCCATCTATATCAGGCAGCTGGCCATCCTGCATGGAATCAACAGTTACCAGCTCTGCACCGGCAGCTTCCAACGCCTCCAGATTTTCTGGATAATAAAAGCTGAACGCCTTATCCCGCAGCACGCCGATCCTCACCGTTTTTTCCGCAGGAGAGGCGATCTCTATCGGCGCAGCAGGCAAAGGCGCAGCACTGCCTGCCACCTGCAGCAGCCGCTCCACATCCACATGCTCCTTCACCAGATCGCCCAGCAGGGCAATGCGATCCTGCAATTGATCCTGCTCACCGGCCGGGATCAGCCCCAGATGGCGGTCCGGGATCTCCACCTTTTTCGATTTGGGCAGCACGCCCAGCACCGGCACATCACAATAGCGGGCAATGCTGTCCATCATAATTTTTTCGTGACGGGCCCGGGCCACCTGATTCAGGATGACGCCGCCAATGCGGATGCGCTTGTCAAAGCCGGTCACGCCGTTGACCAGCGCTGCCACGCTGCGGGTGATGCGGGTGCAGTTGACCACCAGGATCACCGGCGCATCGATGGTGTAGGCCAGCTCCGCACTGCTGTTGCTGCCCTCCACATCCAGCCCGTCAAACAGGCCCATAGCCCCTTCCACCACGCTGATATCAAAGCCCTGGGAATGCTGCACAAAGGAACGGCGCACCTGCTCCGCCCCCATCATAAACAGATCCAGATTGCGGCACTGCTGTCCGCCAGCAAAGGTCATCCAGCTGGGATCAATGTAATCGGGGCCTTTTTTGAAGGGCTGCACCCGCAGCCCCCGGTCGGTCAGCGCTTTTAAAAGTCCAAGGGTAAAGGTCGTTTTGCCGGAACGGCCCTGCACCGCGCCGATCAAAACACGCGAAATATGATTATCCAATCTATCACCACATATCTTTTGGAATTTTGCATTTTGGAATTTGCATTACGGTATTTCTCTCAATCCTATTTTACGCCAAATGCAGCGCCTGTGCAATTCTTTCTTTTGACAGATGGCCGGCATTGGTTTTTTCTGTGGTGTTACCTGCTTTTACCGCCCCTGCGTTTAAAAGATATCCCTGAACAGATCTTCCACCGTCAGTCCACGGTCAGCGTAAACCGCTGTCCGTTCTGTGCTGGTTCTAACACAGTTTTTCGATATGGCTCACTCTGCGGCAGGGCTTTCCATTTCTGCACCGTATCCAGCTGCTCCCACATGTGCATGGGAAACACATAGCGGGTCCTGGTGTGCTGCAGAAAATAATCCAGTCCCCAGCAGAACCGCTCCTCCTGCCGCGGGTCTAACGGCACAAAGGCAATATCGATGTGCCGGCCCTCCAGCTGCTGCATGATCTGCTTAAAGCGCGCTTCCATGCTGCGGTTCCAGCTGTCGCTCTCGCCGCTCCAGCTCCACCAGTTGAGGTCACCGGCATGATAGATCACACTGCCGTTATAATGCAGCAGAAAAGCGACACCGATATCGGTGGAAGGTAATGTCTCCAGCTGAACGGGCACCGGATGCTCCAGGGCATACTGCCCGCCCCGCTTTACCGCCAGAAAGCGGCTGTCGTCCTTTGGCATTCGGATCTCCCGGGACCAGATGAACTGGATGTGCCCATACTGCTCTGCCAGCTGCAGCAGCGAGGGATTATAGTGATCGCCGTGCTTATGGCTGTTCAGGATATAGAGCATCTTGCTGCCATCCAGCACCGGCGGCGTGTCATCAAACCAGTCAAAGAGAAAGATACACTGGTCATCCTCCAGCTGAAAACAGCTGTGCTTATGAAATATCACATCATACTGTTTCACCGGTGCCCTCCTTCTGTATCTGCCAGCAGGGAAACCTTCTGCTCGATCCACTGCAGCATCTCCTGCATCACTGTGTCCCGGTTGAGCTCGTTCAGCATTTCATGGCGTCCATCTGCGTACAGCCGCAGTGTCACATCCTGCATACCGGCATGGTTAAATAGCTGGTACACATGCTGCACCCCTTTTCCATAGTTTCCCACCGGGTCCTGATCGCCGGAGAAAAGATACACCGGCATACTTTTACGCATAAGCGCTATATTGAACGGATCGTTGGCCAGCTGGATGCCTTTCAGCAATTCATAGTAAAAGCCATTGCTGCAGATGCCGCCGCACCATGGATCCTGACAATACCGCGCCACCTCCGCCCTATCCCGTGTCAGCCAGTCGTAGTCGGTCTGTGCATGGGCTATACCAGCGTTGTAGTTGTGAAACATCATGTGATGCAGCCACTTTGACTTGTGCTCTGCGCCAATAGCCAGGCAGGCCGCCCCGGCTACGGTGACCATGGCTTTGCCGGCAGCGCCGTGGCCGTCACCGGTTCCCGAGAGGATCAGCCCGTCAAACAGCTCCGGGCCAAGCTGCACTGTGCGCCGTGCCAGAAACGATCCCATGCTGTGCCCCATCAGAAAAACAGGACAATGGGTCTCTGCATCGATCTGTTTTTTCTTTACGGTAAACAGATCGTTGATCATCATATTCCAGTCCACGCCCTTGCGCAGATGGCGCAGAGCCATCCCCGCTGTCTGCCCGTGCCCCCGCTGATCATGGCAGTACAGCGAAATACCGTGCTGGCACAAAAACTGTCCCAATGTATCATACCGGCCGCCGTGCTCTGTCATGCCATGGGCCAGCAGAAAGGCAGCCCTGGGCGCTTCGGCCTGCCAGCAGTGCACGTACAGTGTGGTGCGGTCCGATGCCTTTAGCTGTATGGTTTCCCCCATCATAATTGATCTCCCCTTTTTTCAACCCTCTATCTGGTATTGGATCTGCTTCTCTGTATCTGTTTTCCACAGAAGAAAGAGCCATACCTGCCTGGCGCAGGTTTGCGGCCAAAAAAATACAGGCCTCCCGCTGGAAGCCTGTACCCTTGTTTTATACATAGTTGGCCGGATTTACAGTGGAACCGTTGATGCGCACCTCAAAGTGCAGATGGTTCCCCGTGGATACCCCGGTGGAGCCGACCTTGCCGATGGTCTCCCCGGCTTTTACGGTCTGCCCGTTTTTTGCCACCGCCTCCATGGTCGATGGTAATACAGTTGCCATAGCCGCCGTAATACTGGGACATGATAACGGTACCACCGGCAGCTGCCACCACCGCCGCACCATAGCTGGCGCCGATATCCATACCGGTGTGCAGCTTTTTAGCGCCGGTGACCGGATGTACCCGATAGCCGTAATTGGAAGTGATGGTATGGCTGCTGGGGCATGGCCACACATAAGCGCCGGGCGCCTTAGTACTGCCATTTTTAGCCGCCTGTGCCGCTTGCAGCTGCTGGATCTTGCTGTTTAACGCCTTTGATTCGGCTTCTAAATCTTCCAGAATATCATATAAGGCATCCTGCTCCGCATTGATCTGTGCTACCAGATCCTGTTTTTTCTGACTGGCTGTGGCCAGCTCCTGTGATTTTGCTACCTGATTCTGTTTCTTAACTTCCAGACTGGTTTTCATACTGTTCAGATTTTTCTGTTCTTCCTCCAGCCCTGCTTTCAGCGCCTTCACCTCATCCAGCAGCTTCTGATCGTTGCGGGCAATGTACTTCATGTACTCAAAACGCGTCAGGAAATCGGTCAGGCTGCTGGAATTGAGCAGCACCTCCAGAAAATTCACATCGCCATACTGGTACATTTCTTTTAACCGCTGGTTAAAGATGGCCAGGCGGCCATCGTAATCCCGCTGTTTGTTAGAAATTTCTGTCTCCGTAAAGGTGATCTTCTCCTGGGTCTCACTGATCTCTGCGTCCAGACCGTCAATGGTCTGCTGCACATCGTTCATCTCTTTATTGATATCGGCCAACTGCTGGGTCAGCGTCTTTTTTTCACTGGATTTGGCATTGATCTGTTTTTTTACATCCTTCTGCTGGTTTTTCAGGTCATTCTGCTGCTGCTGCAAATCACTGATATTGTCGGCAAATACCGTGGTAGCCGGCACAGCGCAGGTAACCGTAAACACCGATAAAACAGCCACAGCCACTGCTTTTCTGACACCATTCTGCAAATGCAACACCCCTTTTGTACTCATAATACTTCTATTCTATTATTTTATCGTTTATTTCACGAATTGCAAGTATTTTTTCACCATCGTTTCTGGTCTCTGGCGCTCTGCCGGACAAGGCCCCTCCATCCTGGGGACATATAGGACCGGCCTGTGCATATACTGTAGCAGGTACGGTACCGTTGTGGGCCGGCAGGAGGTGTATGTTATGTTATTTGATCTCTGTTATCTTCTGGTACTTTGTCTGATCATTCTGTTCACGTTCTTCTCCGTTCTGATGCCCCACCCGGCGCTTCTGGCCTCGCTGGACCTGCAGTCCATGCAGATCCTCAGCCATATCAGCACCGAGGGGCCTCCCCCGCAGATCACCATTGTGTTTTGTGTAGCCGGGCTGATCTACCTGAAAATCATCTGGCGGCTCATCAATCCGCCCCGGCGATTCTGAGCAGTTCAGCCGGCACAGCTGCAGAGGGCAGACTGCAGTTCCATCCTCTGCAGCATTGTTTCCAACCCTTGGCGGCAGAATTACATAGCGCACCAGAAATTTCGGCAGCTATGGCACCAACTTGTTGCTTTTTGCCGCACAGATAGGCTATACTTAATGTGAAATAATCGATTCGGATATAAAGGAGTGATTTCATAGCCAATTACACAGAAGCACACTGGAATGAGAAAAAGGTTGCGCTGATGGAAGCCTGCTTTGACAGCTTTGCCGACCTGGGGCTGCACGGCACCGGCATCCAGGCGGCAAAAAGTACCGCCTGATGTATCAGGTGTACACCCACCCCAAATACAGGGAACACGGCAAGGAATTTTTTAAAGGCGTAGAGGCGCGCTATGCCGCATACGCCAAAAGTCTGGAGGACAAGCTGGGCATCCCGCACGAAAAGCTGACCCCGCTGATCTGTATATTCGTCAGAGCCTGCGTGCACTACGCACTGTTTGAGGACGAGGATCATCTGAAATCCCAGATCAATGTGTTAAAAGAAACGCTGGAACTGTTTATGGCAAAGTATGACCCGAACGCAGCGCCGGGCGCTGTTACAGAATAAGTTATAGGCAAAATCATTTCTTAGGAGGCAGTTTTATGAAGAAAAGAATTTTGAGCATAATGCTTACCCTTTGCATGGTCCTTATGCTTGTACCGACAACAGTATTTGCAGAGATGACAACAGACGGCAACTTTGAGTACAGCGTATCTGGCAGCGGATTCAGTGGCGTATACAACTATCCGGTCGTGATCAGCGATGTGGAAAACGGCAAAGCAGCTGCCGATAAAAGCAACGCCGTAGCCGGTGACAAAGTGACCATCACCGTAACACCGGACAGAGGCTACACGCTGGAAACCATCGCTGTTACCGATGAGAACGGAACCGAACTGGAACTGACCAGCAAGGGCGACGGCAGATACACCTTTACCATGCCCGCCTCCCGGGTCTCCATAAAGGCCACCTTCATGGAGGACAACGCCATGCTGAACTTCTTTGTGGACGTGCCCGTCAATGCCTATTACTATGATGCGGTGCTGTGGGCTGCCGAGAGCGGCATCACCGGCGGTGTCGATGCCACCCACTTTGCACCTGACGCCCCCTGCACCCGCGGACAGGCTGTGACCTTCCTCTACCGCAGCCAGCAGGCACAGGGCGGCGGTATGCAGGGTGCATGGATGTTCCAGAATCCCTTTACCGATGTGGATCTGGAAAGCTACTACGGCGAAGCTGTTATGTGGGCCGTG
Organism: uncultured Peptococcaceae bacterium; assembly: GCA_945949655.1. GTDB lineage: Bacteria > Bacillota > Peptococcia > Peptococcales > Peptococcaceae > UBA7185. The sequence continues at coordinate 385 of CAMFFG010000010.1, read as the reverse complement.
GCCAACGGCATTACCGGTGGCACCAGCGCCACCACCTTCAGCCCTGACACCGATTGCACCCGCGGGCAGATCGTGGCCTTCCTGTATCGCATGATGCAGTAACGCACAGACCCTGCATGGTGCGCGTTGGGCTGCGCCCCTCGCGTAGGTTGAAAGCTATTAAAATTGATCCTCTCGCTGTTTCCAGTGAGAGGATTTTTTATGGTGCATCTACCCAAGAAGCTGATTACATTTGCCAAAGGTCTACATTGAAATGAACAGCTGCGCAGCCCTGTCTTGCAGCATTGAACAAAGTTCACAGTGCGAAAGACAGGGCTAGTAGATGTGCATTGCCCCACGCACTTCTGGTGGGGTAAGTAGGGCAGGCAAATGGTAATCAGCTGAG